>JBKEFB010000012.1:0-46154 GCA_046712405.1 Zhongshania sp.
GTGTCTACGTCGAACTCCCAGGGTGGCAGGCGGCGCAGTCCGGCTAACTTCGGCATATCCTCAACAATGAGGTCTTCGGACATTAATAATTCTGCAGGACGCAGGCGCTGTAATTCACTAATAAAGGCTGCGTGGCTAAGTACTTCTAGTACCTCAAAGCGACCACTGCTCATATCCAATACAGCAATACCGATATACTGACCTCGTCCGCAAGCCGCTAGCAATAGGGCATCATTGCGTTCGTCTAATAAAGCTTCGTCGCTGATTGTGCCCGGCGTAACAATTCTTGCAACGGCGCGCTCTACAGGTCCCTTGCTGGTTGCAGGGTCGCCAATTTGTTCGCATATCGCCACTGACCAACCGCCTTTGACGAGCTTGGCAAGATAGCCTTCTACTGCATGATAGGGTACACCACACATAGGTATGGGATTGCCGCCCGATTTTCCGCGAGCGGTTAAGGTAATGCCTAGAAGTTCGGATGCCTTCTTGGCATCATCAAAGAAAAGTTCGTAAAAATCGCCCATGCGATAGAAAACTATTTCCTTGGGATGCTGAGCTTTTATCTTCAAATATTGCCGCATCATTGGTGTATGGCTGTCTACTGCTGCGCTGCTGATATTGGCGTCGATTGTCATAGTATTGTGATATGCCTTAGTTGGTTGCGCGCTAATAAATAGAGTTGGTCATTAAATGAGCTGCTTACCCTTAAGCTATCATCATGAATAATGCGCCTTAGAAGCTACTGACTATAGAGCGGAAAAATAACAAAGCAGATAATAAAAGGAATACTGTGCTGCGAAGTTCTCTGTTAATTATCCGTGGTGGGCTGCCAAGGCTTTTGGGCCAAAAATATAGTATGGCGACTACCTTTGCCGGGTCGGGCGCGAACGGTGTGAATAGAGAGTTTAAAACGGGCCTTTTTGAGCCGGATTGCAAACATACTGTCGGCGCCGGCAGACCAAATTGCCAGCACACCTTCGGAGCGGAGGGTATTAGAGATTGCGTCCAAGCCGTCTTGGGAATACAACCAATTGTTATCGCTATGGGTTAAACCTTCAGGGCCGTTGTCGACATCAAGTAGTATTGCATCGTAGCTGTTAGAGCGATGATCTAGAAGCTCTGCGACATCGCCGAGGTGTATATTAGTGCGCGGGTCGCGCAAGGGATGCATTGCGCAGTCGCCTAATGGGCCCCTGTTCCATTCAACCACTTCTGGAATGAGCTCGGCTACAGTCACTTTCGCCGTCGCGGAAACCGCCTGCAAACTTGCCGCTAAGGTATAACCCATTCCGAGACCACCCACTAGCACGTGAGCATCGGCTTTATCTTTTAGTAATGCGCAGCCCAGCTCCGCCAAAACTTGTTCAGAATGATAGACTCGGCTATTCATTAATTCGCCGCGAACGCCAGATAAGCGAATTGAGAACTCGTTGTCACGTCGTGAAAACTGCAGTTCACCTCCATCATTTGGTATTTGTGCGGTACCGAGTTTTTCCCAGGGAATCATAGAGGCTCTGTTAGGTGGCTAATTTAGTACTGGTATTTCTGGACGCAAACTTTAGCACAGTTCGCTCTTGGGCGATGGCTCTAGGGTATAAAACCTGATGACGCGGGATTTTGTGGTCTTGAGTGGTCTTCTTTAAAGTGGATATTAATGACCGGGAAAGAAATTGCGATCGGCCATTGACAAGCGTGCGAATAATACTGATCATATATACAGTTGTATGGCTTGTAATAGCTTAAAGTCATCGTCATTAAAATCAATCTCCACGAAGGGTAGAGAGCATATGGATCCTAACAAGCAGAAAGCACTGGAGTCAGCGCTGGGCCAGATTGAGCGTCAGTTCGGTAAGGGTTCAATCATGAAAATGGGCGACAGCTCCCGGGAAGTGATGCCCTCGGTATCGACTGGCTCTCTGGGCCTCGATATTGCGCTCGGCATAGGCGGCTTACCTTATGGTCGTGTTGTGGAAATATTCGGGCCTGAGTCCTCAGGTAAAACCACCCTATGTTTACAAGTAATGGCCGAAGCACAAAAAGCCGGCAAGACAGTGGCAATCGTCGATGCAGAGCACGCGCTTGATCCTATATATGCCGAGAAGCTGGGCGTTAACCTAGATGAGCTATTAGTGTCTCAGCCTGATACTGGTGAGCAAGCCTTAGAAATTACGGACATGCTAGTGCGTTCTGGTTCGGTTGACGTGATCGTTATTGACTCGGTTGCTGCGCTGGTACCAAAAGCTGAAATCGAAGGTGATATGGGCGACGCCCATGTCGGTCTACAGGCGCGTTTAATGTCACAGGCGCTGCGTAAATTGACCGGTAGTATCAAGCAGACTAATACATTGGTTATCTTTATTAACCAAATTCGTATGAAAATTGGTGTGATGTTTGGTAACCCCGAAACCACCTCCGGCGGTAATGCGCTTAAATTTTATGCCTCCGTACGATTAGATATTCGTCGTATCGGTGCGGTAAAAGAAGGCGAAGAAGTCACTGGTAACGAAACGCGTGTGAAGGTGGTCAAAAACAAGGTGGCGCCGCCGTTTAAGCAAGCTGAGTTCCAAATACTCTACGGCCGCGGCATCTATCGATTGGGAGAAGTCATTGAACTGGGCGTTAAACTAGGCCTAGTTGATAAGTCCGGTGCTTGGTATGCCTATAAAGGGAATAAAATAGGCCAGGGTAAGGCGAACGCCGCTAAGTACCTAGCTGAAAACCCTGAGTCTGCCGCAGAAATTGAAGGCAAGATTCGCGAAGAATTACTACCAAAGCCAAGCGTCAAAAAGGTCGCCGACGCTGTGGATGCTGAGTAGATCGACTTGTAGCTAGGCAGAGCGATTTGCTGCTTAGCTGCGGATATTTTAAACGGCTAGGGACTTCTCCTAGGAGTTGAGTGGATTCTAACGATTTTATGGAAAGTTGTTTATTGTGGCTCGTCTACATCCGTGTCAATACTGAGAGAAAAGGAGGGCGCTTGTTTTTGCTTCTCCATTTCTTCAGCATTCCCTTCTGGCAGACCACGGCGACTATTGAGCTTTATTTCAAGCCGTAAGTTATTCGCAGAATCTGCATTTTTTAAGGCCTCATCAAAAGATATTTTCCCGCTTTCGTAGAGTTTGAATAAGGCTGCATCGAAGGTTTGCATGCCGGCATTTTCAGATTTACTCATAATCTCTTTAATCGTTGCTATATCACCTTTGTAGATTGCTTGCGCAACCGCCGGTGTGCCTAGCAGTATTTCTATTGCCGCTGCCCGCTTGCCATCCAAGGTGGGTACCAAACGCTGTGAGACAAAGCATTTTAAATTAAGTGATAAGTCGAGTAATAGCTGATTTCGCTTGTCTTCCGGAAAGAAATTGATAATTCGATCCAGTGCTTGGTTGGCATTGTTCGCATGTAGGGTAGAGATACACAGATGCCCTGTTTCAGCGAAGGCGAGGGCGTGTTCCATCGTTTTGCGATCGCGAATCTCGCCAATAAGGATTACGTCCGGGGCCTGTCTCAGTGTGTTTTTTAGAGCTTGGTGGAAACTTCGGGTATCCATGCCTATTTCACGTTGATTTATAATGCTGCGTTTGTGCTTATGCAAAAATTCAATGGGATCTTCAATGGTAATGATGTGACCACTGCTATTTGTGTTGCGATGATCTATAAGTGCAGCCAGTGAGGTCGATTTTCCAGAGCCGGTAGCACCCACAAACAGGACTAAACCGTGTTTAGTCATAATGATGTCTTTTAAAATAGGTGGCAGACCGAGCGCATCAATATTCGGGATTTCGGTGAGGATGTTTCTCGCGACCAGTGAGATTTCGTTGCGCTGTTTAAATATGTTTATCCTGAAGCGGCCTATACGCGGAATATGGTATGCCAAATTCATTTCTAATTCGTGCTCAAACTCTATTAATTGCCCACTATCCATCATCGCGTAGGCAATCGACTTTATTTCACCAGGAAGAAAGGGCTCCTTACTGAGAGGGGTTAGTTTGCCGTGAAACTTGGCACAAGGTGGCGCCCCGGTACTAAGAAATAGATCCGAACCGTCGTTTTTGGCAAGAATTGTTAGGTAGTCGTCTAATGTCATCGCTGCTTCTCGTAAACTGGCATTGATATTATGTTGTTATCATAATCATAATCATAATCATAATCATTAAGGTGTAAATTGTCTAAAGAGCTTTGCCGCTGTGCTAACTTTAATCTCACGTGTCGGCTAAAGACAAAATAAATGCCAATGTTCTTTTTAGACTAGCAGGCTTTCCGTGCTAATTTTGTTTAATTATTCCCGTTAGGTTCACTCTACGTTATTTTATAAGGCTGCGTGATTTTTTAGATGCGAGTGTTTCCAGCTAAAGAATCTTTGTTATCAAAAAATGATAGACTAAACGTACTTTAGCGTGATTTTCATATCGCAGACTATTGTCCTACCGCTAAACCAAAATTTTATATTTTGCAGCGTATGTATTGATTATTACGGCAGGCGTTGGTATGTATAAAGCTCTCCAAAATCTGAGATGGTCACTTAAAAGCGATTGGTTTTTTTATGGCTGCGTCTTGCTGTATATTTCAGGCGCATGGCTTATAACTCACTACTACGAGCTTGGTGATCGGTTTTCTATACTTATCTACGTGAATCTTGCATTGTTTCAGTTTATTCCTTACGGAATGCTATTTTACGCCGCCTATATCGTTCTCGTCATGATTAAAATCCGACCAAAGAGATTGTTTTCATATTTATACAATGATTTTTGGGACTGGCTCAAACGACCAACTACTGCAAGGGGCTGCTTGGGTTTACTAGTACTATGTATATTCCTGTCGGCAATGACGTCCTTGAAAGCAGTAATCCCTGACATAAACTCATTTAGCTGGGATCCCTTGTTAGCGGATATTGATAACACGGTCCATGGAGGCTTTGCACCCTGGGAAATCATTCATCCCTTGGTATCTTGGTCAGTCATTACTCGTATTATCGATATCGTTTATGGGCTGTGGTTCATTGTCATGATGACGTTTGTGGTTTGGTTTTTATTTTCTTCCAATAATGATGTGTTACGTAAACGATTTATGAGTGCTTATATTTTATGCTGGATAATAAATGGCAGCGTGCTCGCTGTCTTTTTTTCATCTGTAGGTCCCGCTTTTTATTCCCAATCATATCCTGAGCTTATAAACCCTTTTCACTCATTGATGAGCTATCTTCACAACACTAATATTGAATATCCTATTTTGGCTTTGCAGGCTCAGGAAGAGCTTTGGACACTTTATCAAAATTCTACGCTGAGTCCGGCGGCTGGAATATCGTCCATGCCAAGTATGCATGTTTCGGTGGCTACTCTTATTTTAATAATAAGTTGGCGAACCAAACTAGTGATTCCAAGAGTATGTTCTAGCGTGTTTTTTATAATGATACTAATTGGATCGGTACATCTTGCTTGGCATTACGCAGTTGACGGCTATTTGTCGATAATTGTTACCGCACTGGTCTGGAGATGTAGCCATTATTTGACCCGAAAAATGTCTTTGCAGACGCTATAATTTGCAAAGAAGCCGCACCTTTTTAGGTGTGCCCCAGTTGGTAATAATTTTGTAGCGACAATTAATGAGTTAATCTCACCTTGTCGTTCTCACAGGCTAGTGCGGCGCCTACTTCGGCGTTGGCTAAGGAAACACCGAGTGTATTCAATAGCTCATTTACCAACGGATCTAAAACAGGAGCTAGTGCGGCAATTAAAAGGTCATTAATATCAGAAGCCAAGGTACTAGCTGTAGCCCCTACTAGGCTGAGTACGTCACCGAGGAAGTTACCGTTGCTAGGCTCATAGAATTGCAATTCAATGCCGGTAAGTGTGCTAGATAAACTTGCTATTGGATCATCGGCTGAAAATGCCTGAAAGGAATTTTCAATATCGTCTTTTACGTTAGGTAAATAAGCGTCATCTGGGTTGTTCTCAAACACGGGCAGACTCTCTGGTCCATCGCCAAGGATGGTTGTGTCTAGCTTGAAACCGATCCCCCCGCCCGCAAACGCTTGTCGGTCAGCTAATGCCTTATCAGAAGTCCAGCCCGCCCCAAGCTGATACTGATAGCTACATCCTAAAATAACGACACAGGTTTTTCTTGCTCGAATAATACCAATATCAATAAGTGGTATGGGGTTCACTGTTAATGGATTACCAGAAAACACATTGCTAGAAGCAGCTTCGGTATCAGTGCCGAATTGTCCCAGCGCGACCGAGGCTATGGAGGTCGATACGTCGGCGTTCAAGGTTTTAGTGCCATCCATAGCGCAGTTGGCATCGATAACGCGTGCTTCGCCACTACCACCGCTAATGGCAATATCAATTCTCGGCGAAGCCAGAATTAGAATGTCAACCTGATCCTTTTCCTCAACGCATGTGACAAAGCATAGGATATCGCTGAGCGCACCGATTAAATTCAGTGAAAGAAGACTATTAACAACATTGCTTACATCGGAGACAAGGGGCGCTGACAACAACGCGGTGAGATTGTTACGCACAGTTCCCACGATGGGTAAATCAAGTGAGACAAAAGCTTTTACTTGGGCCGTATGCGCATAAATAGCATTGTTGCCATAGGGGTCGATCGCCGCAAGATCTGGGTTGCCAATAGCAGTTTGGGCCGGCTCGGTGACTTTTAGGCGAACCGTCGCGTCAGCGATACCAAGAGCAACGTTGACGTCTGCTGCAATACTACTGTCGCTATTGGCTAATTGAATACTACCTTCAACTAACCGCATTACCGGTAAATTAACATCTAATGAAGTTTTAGATGCATCACTTTGTATCGCTAAAATATCGGCAAGATTTATATTTGGTGTTGCAAGCGGGACATCTGCAGATATTGATTCTAAGGCGCTAATTGCCACTGCACCTGCCCCTTCAGTACTCAATACATTGACGCCAACGTCGAGTACATCCGCTAGACTGATACTGGTATTAAGGAGAGTGTCGTAGTCCCCTGCGGTGACACCAATTTCGGATGCTAGAGCATCGAAATAACTAAGAAGATTAATATTGGTTTCAACTAGGCTTTCCCAATCACCAACTGTCAAAGTTAATGTAGTACCTATGAGGCCTCCTAAAACGGAGTTTAGTAAACCGCCGTCTACAGTGGCAATACTTGAACGGATTGATAGCAGGGCGGTTGGCTCACATGCCTTGGCAGTTGCGCTGGCACTCATCTCAATTGTATTCTCGGCGCTGGGAAGGAATTGTTCAAATAGTGATGCGGTGACATTATAGGTTAATTCAACTGTGATAGCGTTTCGATTTCTAGTCACAACGACGCTGCTGTTAGTGTCATTGCCTTGGAAACCGTTTCGAGTAACAGACAGTACGTTCATGTCCGCTAAGGTTAACGACTCAACAGCTAATGAATGATCCCTGCAATAGAGCAGTGCAGTCTCCATTGCTGCTAAATCAGCCTCTTTTTGCAAGGAGCGCTTTTCTAAATATAGACGGCCAGTATCGGTAACCACAGCGACAAACGTTAACAAACTTAGCATCATTGATACCGCGAGTATTGTCGTTACACCGCGCTGATAGTGAGGTAGCTTGATACGTTTAAGCCGCTGTGCTTGCATACTAATTACTCCACCGTGAACGTGTCTGAACTAAAGCGCTCCGGTATAGGTCTCGAGAAGCTCTTTACGTAGCGCTGGTAAATTTGAGCATTTACTTTACCGCTTAAATATTGCTCTTCGGTACTGGCATTTTGCCCTGAACGTTGTACTTCCAGTAACCGATGGGTTGCTGTTTGCGTCGTGCTGTTCTGGGTGTAAATAACTTCTGGCTCAGCAAAGATGGTGGCTGAAAACACAGAAGCCGATAGCAAAAATGTTGCGGTTAAACCTTTCATAGTAGGGTTCCCTGTTTGAGCTTATTACTTCCAGCAAGTGCTGGTTCTTTAAACGCATTAGCTTGGGCGATTAAATTGCGGAATTCTGATGACGGAATATCATTGTTCTTTGCCATACGGAGAGCCGTTCGGCTGTCGCCATCTAAAATTAGGCTCATAACCATATTGCGAATGGCTACTGGGTGACCTGGTTGTAATTGGAGTGCGGTCATAAATTCACGCTGTGCCGCTTTAAAGTTTTTATGGGCTAGTAAAATAAAGCCGTAATCATTACGAATGTCTGCATTGCTGGGTGCTAGGCGACGCGCTTTAAGCATTTGTTGGTGAGCCTGCGGAATATCGCCACGGGCCGCTAAGATTTTTGCCATACCGGCGTAGCCGAAGGCGGCCATGCAACTTAGACTCAGATTGCGATAACTTTTATACGCCTCATCTAACATGCCGGTATTACGCTGTGCTTCGGCACGCAGTCTTAATACTCTTGGTGAACTATCTGGCGCTTTCTCAAGATACGCTATTGCCGAGTAGTACTGTTTCTCAGTTACCTGTTGTGCGATTAAATCGAGGGTGATACTTTCTTCTTTGCTAATTGGTATATTGCAATTACTAACTGAAACTTGTTTAGACTCTGGCGTATTGGCACAGCCGCTAATAACGGTTAGTGCAAGGAAAAAAACAGAGATAGAAAATTTATTCACTTAAAAAACTCCTTCCTTAGTTGCCAAGATTACCTAGTGCAAGTGAAATTGACATAAGGGCCGGGCCCGCTACTACGATTAAAAGGGCAGGGAATAGAAATACCATCATGACTAGGGACATCTTTCCTGACATCTTGTTAACTTGTTCTTGTAGACCTAGCTTCCTGCGGTTTTGCAAGAGCTTGTACAGCTCGTCGAGTGCTTTATCTATGCTGCCGCCAGTGATTGCTTGCTGGCGAACAACAATTAGGTATTCTTTGAAGCCCTCTGCATCAGTGCATCCGATAAGCTCATATAAAGATTCTTCCTGACTTTGGCCAGATTCAATTTTATTCACTGCAAGCTGTAATTCTTGTGAGCAGGTCGGCGCTAGATTGCCCAGTTGATCGCATATAATCCCTAATGTCTTTGGCAGTGATAAACCCACGCGCCATAGCATCCTTGTTGTTTGTACCAGTATCAGAGTTTCCTGATTAAGTTTTTCTTGGCGATTCTCTGCAATTTTCTTTAAGAAGAAGTAAGCCAAGTAAACTAAAAACATAAAACTAACTGTAATTACGATTAGTGTACTTGTAGCGGGTGTGCCATTGAAATATGTATATATACCAAGACACAAGGCCGTGCAGACAATCGCAATGAGTGTTACGGATATGGCATTAACTTGCTGTAGGGTGTTCAGTAATCCAGCGCGTCTTAGCAGTTGAGCCAGCGATGCAATATGGGTGTTTTCTTCCCGTAGCTGTCGCCACATATCTTTTGAACTAAATTCAAACTCATCTTGTTTTGCTGAAGAAGCTGTGTCCACATGCGCAATAGCCAGTAGCAATACCGGGGCCGTACAGAGCATGACCGCGCCGATAATATAATAGAGATGGTATGCTTCCATGTTAATTCTCCTTAGGCCCCAATTGATCGAATCATGCGCCACAAAACAATAACCCCAAGCACTTGCATGATGATGGCTATGATTAATGTTTGTTGACCGCCAGCGCTATTCCACATATCCGTAAGGAACCTAGGATTATTAAAAAAGGTGTACGCTGCAATACCAGGAGGCAAGGCGGCAAGTATGGCGGCCGTCACTCTGGTTTCGCCTGTCATTGCGCTGAGCTCTCTTTTTCCGGAGTCCTGCATTCTTAAAATATCGACGATATCATCGAGAATTGAGCGGATGCTGCCACCGTATTGTTCGTTTATGCGTAAGGCGGTTGCCAGCACGTCAAATTCACTCAGTTGGTTAACGCGTGCCTCGCGTTCAAAAGCCTGATGAAGATCGTAACCGTAGTGGACACGACGAACGATTCTCCTCATGACCGTACCCAGTGGTCTCTCCAGTGTTTCTACCGAATCGGCGAAGGCATTTTCCACTGAAATACCTGCTGATAAGCGGCGCGTAACCTGATTAATAAATGAGGGAAGCTGGCTTAGCATTTTTGCACGGCGCTGTGCACCAATAATTTTTACCATTGAATATGCAGTAAATAAAACACCCCCAGCGGTGAGAGCGCCAATCTTGATGGGCAGAATAAGTAAACTTACGGCAACACCCGTGCCGGTAATCGCTATTGCGGCATAGACAACTATCGGCGGTAATTCAACGCCGTTGCTATCGAGGTAGCTCTTTAATGCAGCAGGGAACTGAGAGCCCGCATCTGGCACTATTTCATTTTCTGGCGTGGCCGGTTTGGACTCCTCGCGCGCAATAATTATTACTACGAAGGCCAGTCCGGCTAGAAGTAAAGATAATGAAATTAATAACATAGCATACCTCCTTAACCTCAGATCTTGGCTAGATCAAGAGCGCGAGCTGAGTTCTTGCTACCATCAACGCGCAGAACTTTTCGGCTTGCGTCATCGTATATAAAGATATCTTTCAGTGTCAGCTCGTTATTTATTACGTGCAGCTCGGAAACCTGCAGCACACAGCGACGCCCGTCAGCTTTGCGGCCAATGTGTACAATTAAGTCGAGCGCACTGCCAATCATTTTTAAAATTAGCTCGCTGCTTCCTTTGAATCCTGATATTCCTACCATCATTTCCAATCGGGTGATTGCGTCGCGCGCTGAGTTTGCGTGCACTGTACTCATCGAGCCATTGTGCCCGGTGTTCATTGCTTGCAGTACGTCGAGTATTTCCCCTCCGCGGCTCTCTCCAACAATGATGCGGTCTGGGCGCATACGCAGGGAGTTTTTAACAAGTTCCCTCGCGGTTATTGCACCTATGCCTTCGTTGTTTTCTGGCCGTGTTTCTAATCGAACTACGTGTCCGTTGCGAAGCTGAAGTTCGGCGGCATCCTCTATAGTGACAATTCGTTCTGTATTGGGAATAAATTGACTAAGTATGTTGAGTAGGGTGGTTTTACCTGAACCAGTTGCGCCACTGACTAGAATATTTGTCCGGTTGGCAACGGCATTGCTTAAATATTCGAGTACGTCTTCGCTGATTGAGCCTGTTGCCAAGAGCTCTTGCGCGGTAAGCGGGTCCTTACGAAATTTACGAATTGAAAGACAGGGACCATCCAGTGCAAGTGGCGGCACAATAGCGTTGATACGACTGCCATCTGCAAGTCGTCCATCGACAATGGGGCTAGACTCGTCAATACGGCGTCCCAGTGGTGAAATCATACGGCGAATAACTCGTAGCACGTGGCGATTATCCAGAAAGCGCATATTGGCTTTTTCAAGTACGCCGTCGCGTTCGATATAAATATTACGTGGACCATTAATTAATATGTCATTGATAGTTGGGTCGTCTAGCAGGCTTTGCAGAGGACCAAAACCAACGATTTCATTTAATAGATGCTTTTCTAATGATTGGAAGGTTTCGCGATCAAGGGTCGCTTCATAAATTCGGCAGTATTGGCGGATATAGGCGGATATGGCGTCCTCCAGCTTTTTCTGATTGTCATCATAAATAACTTTATCATCTTCAATTCTATCAATAACAAACTTATGCATATCTGACTTTAGCTTTTCATAGTCGTCAGTAGATGCGACTGGCTTACTTGGTGTTCTGCGGTCTATGAGTCTCATGACGAAATACCTAATAATCAGTTAGAAAAGCCGACGCCGGTTTCTCGCGAAGGTTGAGACTTTGATGTTTTAGAACCCTTTTGTGGATCGCCGAATAACATGGTGGTGAACGACGGCGTGTAATCCTGATAGATTTCACCTGGTAATTCTTTTAGCACAGTATTTCTGGCCATCGGTTTCACCAAATGAGGCGTTACCACCATCACAAGTTCTTTATCGTCTTGCTTAAAGCGAGTAGAGCGGAAGAGGGCGCCGAGAATGGGAATGTCACCAAGTCCAGGTATTTTGTCGGCGTTGTTGTAGGTGTTGCGGGTTACCAGGCCGCTGATAATAAAACTTTCACCAGGTGCAAGTTGGATAGTGGTATCTGTGCGACGTACCCTTAATGCCGGTACAGAAACCCCACTGGCCTGCACGCCGCTGCTGAAATCTAAGTCGCTCACTTCAGGCGCGACCTTAAGCATAATGCTGTTTTCACTCAGTATGGTTGGTGTCAGGCGAAGGCGGACGCCAAACTCTTTAAATTCAATTTGAACTTGACCTTCGTTATTTGCTACCGGGTAGGGGAATTCGCCGCCTGCCAAGAAACTTGCTGTTTGACCCGACATGCTAACGAGTGAAGGCTCTGCCAAGGTGTAAGCATAGCCATTCTGTTGCAAAGCATTGACGGCAGCGCTAAAGTTTTTACCAGCATGGCCAATCAAAATGGATGACGTATTTCCGGTGGTGGCGAGTCCGCTCATCAGTGAAATGATATCTCTAATACCGGAAATTGAGGGTATCAAGCTTGCTGAGCCCATCGCTAATGCGGTATCGCCTCCCGCGTAAGCTAAGGCACTCCCAATTTGTTTTAATTGTGAGCGACTGTATTCGATAATGCGAATATCAGTTTGAACTTGAACCGCACCTTCCTGAACAGTATTGTCAACCACATTTGGACCTGCAGACATAATGAGCTGGTCGTGTTGGCTTAGTGATTGTGTTTTACCCTGCAGAACGATCTTGTCACCAACGGCATCTACAGCAATACCCAGAGTGCTTGAGCTAGCCATATCGGGCACTACATCAATTTTGAAGGTGGTGGGTTCTCCGCCACCTTGCCAAAGTAGAAGCTGGGTAGAGCCAATTTTCTTTGCAGTCAGCAAAAATTGCTTTGAGTTGAGCACCTTCAAACTCGCGATAGCGGGGTTGCCTATTGCACTTCGTTTAACGCTGTACTCTGTAGTCAGTGCCTGCTGTTCGCCCGTTTTCATGCGCAGCGTTTGGTATGGGCTGGCTTGAGCGACAGTGACGAGCGCAAGAAGCAAGCTGAATATAAATCCTTTTTTCATTTGGGATACTCGATTTATGCCTTTGATTTCAGTCGCTTTCATTAGTTGCGTACCGTAATAGTTTCTACCGAATCACCGCTATACACATACACGGATTTAGGTGGGGGTGATCGTTTTAGTCCAGTGACGTCGCGAATAAATGCAGTTCGATCGCCGTCGCTCATATGCTTACCACGGGTTTGCTGTGAATCAGTTGACCTTAGCTGACTAGCTTCGGTGGCAACCATATCTGCTTCGCCTAGTACCACTAAGCGCAGCTCGCCGCTTTCTTCGGCGAGTGATAGAACAGGGATATCTTCCAAGGCAATTTCAAGAACCGCCGATCGGCTACTTTTTCCGGATTCTTTCTCGGCTTTTGCTGAGGTCTTTTTCTTGCCCGCGTAGTCCTTAATATTTTTATCGCTACGCTCAACGTCAGTACCTAATGCTATGAGCCGTATATTCTGAAGCAGGCGACGAGACATGCTTTTGTTGTAGGTGTCTTTGGATGCCCTAGCGGTGAAAATAATATCAACTCGATCTCCCGGTTGTAAAAATCCGCCGGCACTTGATACTTCATTCACTTTTATAGCTAGTGCGCGGTAGCCGGGATTTATATGGGGAGCTAAGGTGCTTTGTTTTTCAAAATCGCTGCTACGAATAACCGCACCGACAGCCACCTTGGACTCCAGTTTCTTGTTGATTATATCGGCGACTTTGGTGTAGCTACCGTCAACAAGGAGTGGGTAGCGGATCAGCTGTATGTCTTCGGCAGTAATGACTTCGCCTTTGTTCATACTGCGGTTTGCGATAAGTAGCTTTTGAGCATAGGCAAAATTACTTTGTTCTGCCACAGTTGTTTGTATTTGTGACGTTGACCGACTCTTGGCTGAGTCCTCCTGGCTTATTTTGTTGCCAATTATCCCCATAAATATCGCGCTGATAATCAGCAGCGCCGCGATAATCTTTAAAGTCCTTGCTTGCATAGTCGCACCCTCAAAAGGTCAATAAACTGCTGTTATATTTATTACCGCAGTCTTGAGTCCAATTCTAGGGATTGTGCAATAGTGTTTCTATTGTGGGTGATACGTATGGGGTCTGCGGCGTGTGTCTGAAGGGTGAACGGGGTGGTGAAGATATACTGGCTAAGGGGTAGCGAACTGATCACTAAAAAAGAAGTGTGGCTCTACCTGTTAGCATATTGGGTAGCGTCGGTAACTTCCCAAAGCCGGGCATGGTTATACCATCGAGTAACGGTAAAGACGAAACCGACACTTCACACAAAATTCCATCTAGTGCGGGCGAGCCGTCGAGAGGTATTGATGCATCTCTGCAGTCGCTAGTCCAGCTTAATGAGTCTGGAGAGTAGAGGAGGAGTCCATCAATAGGATCTTTTTGAAGACGGACGCTGGCAATAGCATTTATGTTAGCCTCCCACTCTTCTGTAGTTTTACAGTCTTCACAAGCCAGTGCGGCGCGAAGTACTTCTTCACTTGAATAAGTGAAATTTTGGACCAAAAGGAATGCCAGGCCGTACACAATGATGGCATAGCAAATAATAAAGAGGACCGGGAAAATGAATACGAATTCTATGGCAACTGCACCTTTTTGCCGCTGCTGAATAGAGCGATAAAAGTTGTGGTTTACCATTGCTGTGCTCCATGCCTAATTTATGATCGCGAATTTAGGAGATAAAGTTAAAAAGTGAAATGAATATTGCGCCCATCGCAATAGCGCTTCCCAAGGGTAGGCCCCTCTGTAGGGAAGTGGCTGTCAGGTAACTGGCCGGGCAGCGGACTTTTGTTAATGACATCGTTGAAATAAGATGTGCTAACGACATTAATAACAGCAGACTAAGTATCCCTGCGGAAAATACCCAAAGTAATTGTATCGATGGCCATAAAGGAGATATCGCCAACATTAATTTTACATCGCCTCCGCCGACAACACCTTTCATGAAACCGGGCAGGGTGAGTGCCAATCCGATAATGGCGTTTATAGCAATTACTTGTAAGCTTATCTCTGGTGAGAGGTAGGCATAGCACGCCGCCCATCCCGAAAGAACTATCAACCAGCTATTAGGTATTCGTCTTTGCTTCCAGTCGATATAGGCTATAACTAGTAATATAGATAGAGCGGGCAGTATCACTGCGGGCTCTATCTATTATTCTAGCTGGGTAGCAATATCAGTGAACGCTTTACCGATACCAGCGGTGGTGCTTGATCCGCTACCAAGTAAGCTGATACCAAACACAATAATGACAACGAGCAGTGCAGCCATAACCGCGTATTCAATAGCGCTTGCGCCGCTCTCGTCACTCTTTAGTTTACGTAGTGTGCTAGTAATTTTATTTAACATGGGTCATTCTCCGTGATTAAAATACATAACCTAACAGGGTAGGGTTTTCCTCTCGCTCTTGGTGCTTACTTTGCTGTTTGCACAGATTGAATGAAATAGGTAATTGCCGAAATGGAACTAAGGGGGAATGACCGTTTTAAGGATTTTTTGCGGCATTTTGCAACTCGGAGTATGTTTTGGCAGAAGTTTTAAAAAAAAATATTCGCTTAAAGGCGATGGATTTTCTTGCTAGACGAGAATACTCGCGTCAGGAGTTACAGTTAAAGCTCCTTCAACGCTTCCCGGAAAGTTCAGAAATTGATCACGTGCTAGATGAATTGCTGCTAGATGGCTTGCAGTCAGATGTTCGCTTTGCTGATTCATTTTTCCGTTTGAGGGTCAATGCTGGGTACGGCCCTCAGTACATAAGGGCAGAATTACACCAGCGAGGTATAGAGAATTCCCTTATTGCCAGTGCCTTTGCTCTGCAAGCTATTGACTGGCGAGCGGCAGCTAAGCAGCTATTTGAAAAAAAGTATGCTGGTCAAGATATATCTGATGCTAAGGTGCGGGCTAAGTGCATGCGATACATGCAGTATAAAGGTTATTCCTTTGACCATATCCGCGGCTTATTCTAATTTTACGACTTCTAGCCCGCACAACTCATACCCCGTCACCCTCTATCTGAAACGTGGATAAAGTGCTCTTGATTCTTAATCGACCGGCTATCGAAACGGACATCGATGGATGTTTTAGCTGATTAGTCTGTTGTGTGGCGCTAAGAGCAGGTTTGTGAATCTTCGATCGAGCGATGGTCGCTTTGATACTTTGCGCAGGTGGTTTGTTGGGATTTCTTGGCTTAGTGGGGTTATACGTGCAAGACGGCCAGTGGGTGACATTCTTTATGTCACTCCCGCCGTTATAGTCGCCCCCTATCGCATGCGATGATGAGTACTGGCGAACGCCTTAGACCCTAAGTTGGGTGTTTAAAGCTGAGCCAGCGTGATATATATCACGCTCAGAATGAAGCGATATGACTAATCGGTGCCGGTATTTTTTAGGTATATTCTGCTCTTTGTAATGAGTACTTTTTAGGTCTCAGTAAAAATAATACGTTTGTGTTGGCTGGCAAATAATGAAGAAACTTAGCATTTTAGTGTTATTGAGCAGTATGCTTGGCGGGTTTGAGATGTTACCTGCATTTGCCGATAAAGCCACTTTTGATAGCGCACGTTGAAAGGTATTAACTGAAAAATTAGATTTGTCTGAAATTCAGTAATTGCAGGTCAAGGCCTTGCTTGCAAATTGTGCAAAGTAAGCCGTGAAGATTCGTAGGGGTTGTCGGGGCAAAAGAGTACACGCCTGCTATAGATCGAGCAGGCAGTATCACTGCGGGTTTTCGCTATTATTCTAGCTGAGTAGCAATGTCAGTGAAGGCTTTACCGAGACCTGTGGTGGTGCTTGAGCCGCTACCAAGTAAGCTAATGCCAAACACAATAATGACAACGAGCAGCGCAGCCATAACCGCGTATTCAATGGCGCTAGCGCCGCTTTCGTCTTTCTTTAATTTCTGTAGCGTGCTGGTTATTTTGTTTATCATATCATTCTCTATAATTGAAAAGTAACTCAATAGCGCAGAAATCCCCTATCGCTTTCGATACTTACTTTGCTGGTTACACAGATTGAATGAAATAGGTAATTGCCGAAATAGAGTTAGAGGGAATAGCGTTTTATGACTACTCTGCGTGGCTAATTGGGCTTGTCTCATCCTTGAGATAGCGACTCATAACTAGCCCGTGTGACGGGGCTAGCTGTCTTATCCGACGTAGGCTGATATAATCCTTACAATCGTTGGATTGTTATGCCCTCTTTAACTATCCACTCGGCGAGTGCGGCGGCTTTGTTTTCATTGCTGACGACCGCGATACTCGCCTCTGCATTGCACAAGTAAAGCTCGCAGACGCGAAGTAAATCTGCTTCCTCTACGGCGAGAACGCGCTGCCGGAATTGTCGGCGTGCGGCCAATGTGCGACCGAAAACATTGCTGTTATAGTCCTGTTTAGCTTCTCCAGCTGGGGAGCCCGGTTTGTCGATGCTACCGACCACCCCTAGTACTGCTTCTTCTAGGCCTTGAGCAGACACTGCACTTTGGAGCATCCAGCTAATGGATTTATCGAAGTCGCTCAGTGTTTCTTGTAAGCGCGGATCTCTATAGGAATAAAAGCGGAACGCGGCGATATTTGAGTCTTGCGAGGCGCCGCCACCGTAAGCGCCACCTTGCTCACGGATAGCGCGGTGTAAAAAGCCATTTCGCAAATACACTGCTAGCACGGTAAGCACCGGTGCATCTGGGTGACCGGAGGGTACTGTGGGGTAAGCTTTGGCGCAGAAATTAACCTGAGAATTGGCGAGCCAGAATGCTTTACTGACGGTACGTAGTGCCGGTAGTTCAAACCCTTTTGAGCCCTCAGTATTAAACTCATGCCAAATCGGCGCGAGTTCCGCACAAAGAGCTTCGAGCTGGTGATCTTCGGCAATAATGAGTAGTTCCTTGCTACTGGCAAGCATTTTCTGATGTATTGCTGATAAGTCGGCTGCCAGGCTCGCCAGTGCTTTGCTATCTTCAATACGCCCGGCAAGCCGCTTTAGGTGACGTATGCCGCTCAAGCCCCCTAAGTCTTCACTCACCTTGGCGATGGGGCTCATACCCGCGCTGGCGGCGCTCATTGCAAGGCCGTGCCCATTGCCAGTGATCGCCGACTCTCGACGTCCTTTAAGTTGGGCGATGAGTTCCTGCAGGCGCTCGTGCTCGTCAAAACGTAGTTGCTCAAAGGTATCTCGCATAAGTCGCGCTTGAGCTTCGGCATTTCGCAGTAGAGCTTTTGAAGACAGTACTAAATACGCTTGGATGTCTTGCTCGTCATTGATACCGCCGCGCATCGTGGTATAAGCGCTAATACCGCCGCATACCTGAGACTGCCTAGCCTGCACCTGCAGGTAGCTCTGTTCGCCGACGCCCAACTCGGTGGCCACTAAAGTGTAAATTGAAAGTAGTGAAAGTTCATGTTCGGTGAGTTCGGGCAAACTAACAAGAAGCTGCTGATAAACCAAACCGTTAGTGCCACGGCCATATTGTGTATACGGTAAATTACCAAATTGGCCAGTGTCGAAATGCAGTGCTGGGGTATCTAGAGGCACATCGTCTAAAGTCACCTTAGGCAGAATGGATTCGTCTTCTTCCATTGTTTGACGAGCCGCTAAGGCAGTGGCTTGATCGATGATGTGTTGTCTTTGTTCATTGCTGAGTCCGTCTTTAAGTGCGCTCAAGCGATCAATTTCGGCTTTTTCTACCCGCGCTTGAATGTCTTGATCGGGACTCATGACTAAGGTTACTCGATGAGGATTATCGAGTAGATTTTGAGCGAGGGTTTTAATGTAGGCGGGGTTTGCTGTTTTGGCCCTAATGGCTTGTAGCGCAGGGTCTAGATTCAGTAGCTCAATCGGATTGCCACGATGAGTGGCGCTATCCAATGCCGTTAAAATAAGCTGTAAGCCATAGGGGTAGCCATCGCCACCAATTTCACGTTGACGTAATTCGAGCTGATGTAAAACGGCATCTACGTCTTCTTTTGGGATGCCATTTTCGATAACATCTTTGAGTGTGTCGAGGATGAGCTTTTGAACCTCGTCGGCGCTGTCGACGTTACTGCCTTCCACGCCGCAGGCAAACACCATTTCGCGCATCGAATCTTCAATACCACACATGGGTGAAGGCGCGCTGCCCAGCGCGGTGGTTTCCAGTGCATGCATCAAGGGGCTAGCGCTATTATCGAGCAGTACACCGGCGAGCAGTTGCGCTTCTAGCTGGGTTTGAAGCTCGGTGCTTTTACCCATAAGCCAAGCGACCACAATATGAGTCTTGTTATCAGTGTCTTCTGAAGGGGGTAATGGATAGCTTTCTTGAACACGCAGCGGCGCGTGGTAGCGTTTTTCATCTTCAACGGCAATGCGGGTGTTTTGCGGCTCAAATCGATCTAAGGCCAGTTCTTCAAAGCGAGCCTGATGCTCTGCTGCAGGAATATCACCGAAGGTCATAAATATAGCATTGCTAGGATGGTAATGGCTTTGATAGAAGGACTTTAATTGATCGTAGCTTAGATCAGGTATGGCTTCCGGATCACCGCCGCTATTGTAGTGGTAGGTGGTGCTCGGAAATAAATATTTGCACAGCGTTTGCCAAAGCTGGCTGGGCACTGAACTCATCGCGCCTTTCATTTCATTAAAAACAACGCCTTTAAACTCTAGATCTGAGTTGGGGTCAGTTGGGTCTTTAAATTCTAGTCGGTGTCCTTCTTGGGCGAAATCCAGCGGATCTAGGCGAGAGAAAAATACTGCGTCCAAATAAACTTGGAGCAGATTTTCAAAATCTTTACGATTACTGCTAGCAAAGGGGTAGGCGGTCCAGTCCGAACTGGTAAAAGCATTCATGAAACTGTTTAACGAGCGTCGGATCATCATGAAAAATGGGTCGCGAACCGGGTATTTTTCGCTTCCGCACAGTGCGGTGTGTTCTAAAATATGCGCGACGCCTGTGGAATCTTTGGGTACCGTGCGCAAGGCGACCAGAAATACATTTTCTGGATTGTCGCTGACAATGTGGTAGTGGCTGGCACCAGTTTTTCGATGCCGGTATTCTGCAATGCTGACCCCAAGTGAAGGGACGTCTTCGTTGCTGAGTAATTCAAAGCTGCTAAATGCGGCAGGGTTGACCTGGGTTTGCGCGGCAATGTCGACTTGAGTCATGCGTAATCCATATGTTTGGCGGAAAAGTAGTTACGGTTTGTATTCTAGGGCCTGTGAGCAGCAATTGCATTACCACTAGGCTCGGCAGCAAGAAATCTAGCTGTGTTTACTGGAGTGATTGCATTGTTAGCTCTGGCAAGGTGAAAGTGATGCGAAAAATACTTGGCCACAGCTTGCCGGTAACTAGCCAGCTGTCGTCTCCGGCATCATAGGCTACCCCGTTTAACACCGCTTCTGGCGCGAGCGGGACGCTGAGGTTTACTTTGGCTGTTAATGCGCTCAGATCGAGCTTACTAAGGACCTGCCCATTGCGCCCATCAATAATGAAGAGGTAATTACTGTGCCACTGGTTTGCGACCACATAATCACCAAGACATTCGAGCTCGTTTAATTGATTTACCGGTTCACCTTTTTCGGTAACAGCGACAGTGTTGATTAGCGCCATTGTGTCAGTCGCTAGCCAGTGTAACTGGCTGCTACCGTTGCTCATGACAAAGTGATCAGGCCGTCCTTTTGCTATGCTGGCGCACAAGCCCCAACCTTCTCCTTCATACGGAAAAACCCCCAATAATTTAAAGTGCTGGGGGTCGATAATTAAGCCGCGACCGCCTCGCCACGTCAATACATAGAGCTTTCCGCGGTATTGACTCAGCCCCTCTGCGAAAACGTTAAGCGGTAGCACAGTGCCTTTGATGCTGTCAGTGGGTGAGGGCGGAAAATTGCGAGCAATAATTTTAGAGTAACCATACAGGCCGCTGCTCTCGTAAAGTTTGCCTTGGTATAACTCTAGGCCTTGGGTGAAAAGAGTTGCCTGGTGAGGGTAGGTGTTGACCAATTGGTAGGACAGCTCTGCATAGCTATTATTGGACAACATCGATGTCAGTAATATAAATGCGGCAGCGAATTGAACTGTGCGCTGGCAAAACGATTTATCGGCTATGCTTAAGAACTTCACATGGTATTCCAATCAATAGCGTTTTAGTGGTCGTCCACAGTATATTAATTATCAATAAATACGGTCTTGGCCTCCCGTCAGATCATCGCTACTCAATAGCCTGCTTGCGAATAAGCTTTCGGATTAGAAAGCGCGCGGGAGATAGGCTTTCACAGAGTTGGCGTGGCAGTGGCCGCATTTCTCCACACAGATAGCTCGCCAGCAATTCTGCGCATAATGGCGTTGATGTTAAGCCCCGCGAACCGTGGCCGACGTTAACATATAAGTTCGGGTAGTTGCTGGCGGGTGTGTCAATACTAGATCGAGCATCTTTACTGAGTGCGGCATAGTGTTTAATAAAGTCTGCCACAATAGGTGCAGCGCCGACAATGGGTAGATAGTCGCCACTGCTGCAGCGCAGCGAGGCGCGGCCGCCGGTTATCCTTACATCATCTTTGAGCAAGCCGGGAGACAGCGAATCCAATTGTCTAAGATTCCAATCATGGTCACGTTGACGTAAATCGGTGTCGGAGTCGTGTAAGTTAAAGCTGGCGCCTAGGCACAATGTGCCATCTATTGACGGCGCAATATAGCCCTCGTGACAAACGACGCATTGGAGTTTGTGAGTTAAACTGGTGTCGTCAATATAGCTTATCTGGCCACGAATAGGCTTTATCGGTAGATGTTGGGTTTGGGGGAATTGCAGGGCGTCGTTGCCGTTAGTAATAATAAGCGCGTCACCACCAGCAATAACGTGGCCAGCCAGATCTTGTACTTGCCATTGCTCGCCCTGGTTTGGCTTGTTGATCAGTGATATGGCCTCGCAATGTGTTATGACACTAATATTGCTTTGTTTCAAATCCGCCAAACATACGCTAGGTGGCGACAGCCACCCAGCGCCAGGGTAAAAATATCCGCAGCCGGTCAGGGGTATGCCGCTGATTTTATTTAATTCATCACCGCTTAAGAATTGCAACCAGTTTTGATTGTTTAATGACTGTTTAAGTTGAGAAAATTGCGCGATTTCTTTTTTTGAATTCGCGACTTGCAGTACGCCACATAGATCACCCTCAATGGCGCCCCTGTCCAACCGCGCTTTGTAATAAGGCAGTGCGAATAAAAAGCTATTCAAGGTAAATTGGTTTAAATCCCCGGGCGCAGGCGACAGCTTAGTGTATAAAATACCTTGGGGATTGCCCGATGCACCGCTGGCTGGGGCGTTGCGTTCGATAACTGTTACCTTGATACCTCGCTTTGCCAAGGCTCTAGCCGTGCTGCAACCCGCCAGCCCAGCGCCAATGACAACGGCAGTAGTAACCTGAGATTTCGCAGCAGGTCGATGCCAGGGCACGGCAACCTTGGCCGGCGACGGTGCATCGTTGTCGGCGTGGCTGGTAAGCGTACCTCGAAGCATTTCACGTTTACGTCCATAACCAGCCACCTTTTCAACATAAAATCCTTGGGCGCGCAGCCCGCGCTTTACAAAACCCGCAGAAGTAAATGTGGCAAAGGTCGTCCCAGTTTTACTTAGTACGCCCATGCAACTAAACAAGGTGTCATGCCACATGTCAGGATTGCTAGCGGGGGAAAAACCGTCTAAAAACCAGGCGTCGGCGCAGGGCAGCCGATCTTCCTGCGAGTTTTCAGAGCGGGGTCTTGATGGGCCTGGCGAGTCTAGCAGTGCAGGTAGACATTCAAGGACGTCACCAAATAGCAAATCCAGACAAATTTGGTCATTATTTAACAATCTACGATGTTGACCAGGTAACAGCGGCGGATAGTTGTACTGTAGTATAGACGCCAACTCGCGCAGCCCCGGCCATGACTGGTGGGCGCGTTTTAAATCCTGTGGATTTAAGGGGTGTTTTTCCACAGAGATGTAGTGGAGCTGCCAGTTGGATGGCGCTATAGATTGCCAGAGTTGCCAAGTGAGCAAAAAATTTAATCCAGTGCCGAAGCCGGTCTCGATAATGGTGAATCGTCCGGAGGTTTCTGCGCTCAGGGCTTGCCAGCGCTCTGCCAGTTTATTGTGAGATAAAAAAACATGACGGCTTTCATTGATGCCGCTTTCCTGACTGAAATAAATATCGTCGTACTTGCCGGCTCTGGGGATACCATTCGGCCCCCAGTCGATCGTGGCGGCTTCAAGAAAATAGGGGATTGGGTGCTGCGAACTTTTAGCCATTACAATTGTGATTTCAGCGTTGCCGGGCGACCTAGTGTAGCAGTGAATATGGCGAAAACCTTTGCTAACAGATATTGCGAGCAGACTTTTTTGTGTGCCCAGCGAGTGGCGTTCTTAGTGTTAACGTTGTGTTGCGCGTTTCCCGTGCAGGCACAGGCAGTAGACGCGGCTAAAAATAAAGTAACCCTTGCTCTGGCGACTGAGCCTCCCACATTAAATAGCGCGGTGGCGACCGACACTATTGCCAGCTTTGTATTGGCCCATTTAATGGAAGGGTTATTGGTCTACGGCCCAGACGGTGAGTTGGCGGCGGGTGTCGCTGAACGGTGGCAACTTGACGCTGATGGCGCCAGTTTTTGGCTACGTAAATCGGCACGTTGGAGCGATGGCAAGCCGGTTAGCGCCCATGACTTTGTTTTTGCTTGGCGACATGCGCTTAAACCCAGCACGGCATCGCAATATGCCTTTATTTTCTACCCGCTTAAAAACGCTGAGGCGGTAAATAACGGTGCATTACCTGCGACACAACTTGGCGTTACTGCAGTATCAGATTATGAGCTTCGCGTCGAATTTGCTCAGCCCTGTCCGTATTTTCTTAGTCTTGCGGCTTTTATGAGCTTTTTACCGATGCGAGAAGACGTGGTTAATCTCTGGGGTGGGCGCTACGCTGCGGATGCCGATAAATTAGTCTTCAACGGTGCATTTGTCCTAGATAAATGGGTGCATGGCGCCCACCTACGATTGCGCAAAAATAGCCAATATTGGCAGGCTGACTCGGTGCAAATTAGTGAAATAGATATGCCTTACATCACCTCAGATCCAAGTGCCCAATTTAATTTGTTTAGAGATCAGCAAATCGCTATTGCACCTTTGGATACCGGCTTACTTAACGAGGCGGTGGAGCGCGGCTTCAATATTGAATACTTTCATACTGGCTCGCTGTTTTTTCTAGAATTTAATTTTCGCGATGGGCGTATTAGCGCTAACCGTTCATTTCGCAAAGCAGTGCAGCGCTTAATTGATCCCGATTTATTGGTAAATAAAATTATTGGTTTGCCGGGAATTAGACCCGCGTATTCACTTTTCCCAGTTACGGTCAAAGGCATAAAAGGATCATTTCGGCAAGAGTATCCGGTGATGCGAGTTGACCCTGATATCGGCGCTGCACGTAAGTATCTCGCCCGAGCAAAAGCTGAATTAGGCTTCGATGAGTGGCCAGCTTTGGTGTTGTTGGCGGGCGATAGCCCGAGGGCATTAAAAGAGGCGGAGTACTATCAATATCTTTTCAAAAAGGGTTTGGGCATTGAGCTACGAATTGACCAGCAGGTTTTTAAACAACGACTTGAAAAAATGCGCCGTGGCGATTTTGATATTGTCGCTGCGGCGTGGGGGCCTGACTACGACGACATTATGACCTTTGCCGATTTGTTCGCCTCATGGAATGATAATAATCGCGGACTGTACGCTAACCCCGCGTATGACCGCTGGATTCGCTTAGCCCAGAATAGCAATGATGTCCGGACTCGATTCAACGCCATGGCGCAAATTCAGCGTATTGTGGTTGAGGATGTGCCAATTCTACCGACCTATGAAAATGGTGCACTTTATGTGCAAAATCCGCGATTGAAAGGTGTGCGGCGTTCAATTTTTGGTGGTGATCCGATATTTCGCTATGCATGGATTGAACCCTAGCTATGTTGGGATTTATTGCCAGAAGACTGCTGTCAGGATTGCTTACTATTTGGTTTATTGCTACGGCGACGTTCTTTGCCATGCACGCTGTACCTGGTGATCCACTTACTCAGGAAAAAGCAATGTCACCCGCGGTGCGCGCCCAATTAGAAGCGCGCTATGGTTTGGACAAACCACTGTTTGATCAATATCGTTTGTTTATGAGTAATATGCTAAAAGGTGATTTCGGTATTTCCTTCACCCAAGAAAACCGTCGTGTAAACGATATTATTCGCGAGCATTTTCCTATTTCTGCCACTCTGGGAATTGCTGCCGTACTAATAGCCTTAGTTGGCGGTATTGCCGCGGGATCTGTGGCCGCCTATTTCCGAAATCGCTGGCCAGATCGATTGGTGATAGTCGCCGTCATTGCGGCTATTTCGGTACCCGGCTTTGTTATTGCCGGTTTAGCGCAGTTAGTGATTGTGGCAATGAATAGTGCCGCAGGTAAAACCATTTTACCCGTCGCCGGTTGGGGTAGTGTGAGTCAAATTTGGGTGCCGGCACTGGTGCTGGGTTTGAGCACAATGGCTTATCTTAGCCGTATTATGCGGGCATCTATGCTAGAAGTGCTCAGTTCAGATTACAATATTGCCGCTAAAGCAAAGGGCATACATGGATGGCGCTTGTTCTGGCACCATCAGTTGAGAAATGCGGTGTTGCCAGTGGTGACAGAATTGGGGCCCACCATTGCCGCCATCACCACCGGTGGCTTTGTGGTTGAATTAATTTTTGCTATTCCAGGCTTGGGGCGTTATTTCGTGCAGGCAGTGCAGCAGCTGGATTACACGGTCATTATGGGAACCACAGTATTTTACGGCGCGTTTTTGGTTTTTGTGGTAGTGCTGGTTGATATTAGTTACGGATTAATTGACCCACGTATTCGTCTGCACCGAGGTAAAACATGAGGCGCTGCGCTTAATGGTTATTTCAGCATTCCGATTTGCGCCAAAGCTACGGGGCACGACTGACGAGATTGATGCCGTCGCGCCCATGCCTCTGCCAAGTATGTCGAGTCCCACCGTTATGCTGTCGACACTGATGGTGGTTTTTTTGCTGTTGTTTGTGACTATTGGCCCGTCGCTGTGGCAGCAGAGTCCATCGCAACAGTGGTTGTCACAGATATCAGAAGGTAGTAGCCGGGCGCATTCTGTTCGTATAATTTCTGACAATGGCGCTTGGCGGCCAGCGGCAAGTACTGAAGTGCCTACCGGCATGCAGGTGCATGCTGCAAATACTGAGTATGTACGCCTGCAATGGCCGAGCTTGCAAGGGGTGGCGCGCTACCGCATATACCGCGGCGATGCGAATAAGCCTGGACTGGGTTTGGCGATAGCCGAGACCAGAAGTAGTTATTACCAAGATCGTCTTCAGTTGGGACGTGAATTGTATCGATATACCGTTGCCGATGCTGAGACGGGACTTTTGCTATTGTCTCGAGACGTTCGACCGGAGAAAGTAATGTCGATATTCGAGGCCCAGTTACAGGGTTTGGTTCCGCTGGAAAATAGTAGTGAGCAAACGGTAGATATACCTGCGCACCCTCTGGGCACAGATGCTTTAGGGCGCGATATATTGGCGCGTTTAATGGCGGGTGGGCGAACTTCTTTATTTGTGGGGGTAGTTGCGCCCCTTTTATATATCAGCTTTGGCTGTATTTTTGGCGCCATTGCGGGTCTGATGGGCGGCTGGGTCGACCAAGTCGCAATGCGCTTTGTTGATTTTGTGGTGGCCTTACCCTTTTTGTTATTTATGATTTTATTCCGGGTCGCCTTTGGCGTTGGCCCTGGTGAGAACGGGATTATGCCGCTTATTGTTGCGATGCTCATGTTGAGCTGGCCGGGTAGTGCCAGACTGATTCGTGGGCAAGTCTTAGCATTGCGCAGCCAACCTTTTGTCGAAGCATCGCGTATTGCCGGCGTTGGCACCCACAAAATTATACTCCGTCATATGTTACCGAATGTATTGCCGATGATTCTGGTGGCTTTTAGTTTTGCGATTCCTCAAGCAATATTTACCGAGGCATTTTTATCATTTATTGGCATGGGCGTGTCACCACCGACCACCTCGTGGGGCGCTTTGTGCAATGACGGTGTCAAAACCTTGTTGTCACATCCTCGTCAATTATTATTTCCGGCACTGTTGATTAGTCTGTCTGTGCTCGCCTTCAATATATTGGGCGATGCCCTGCGGGACGCCACCGATAGACGATCGGGGGTAGTTCGAGCATGAGTCTTTTAAAGCTGGAATCTTTGCAGGTGAGTATCGGCCCAGTGCAGGCAGTGAGAGACGTGTCGCTTAGCCTGCATGCGGGCGAGTGTCGCGCATTGGTCGGCGAGTCGGGCTGTGGTAAATCAGTCACCGCAATGAGCTTATTAGGTCTCATGCCGGGCGCTGCGAAAATCAGTGCTAAAAACTGGTATTTTGGTGGTCGCGACATGACTCAATTAACGCCGCGCGACTGGCGCCAGCTGCGTGGCAATCAAATCGCGATGATTTTCCAAAATGCGATGACAGCATTAAACCCCACCCAGACCATTGGCGCGCAGATTGGCGAGTCCTTGCGAGTGCACAAGGGCCTGTCGCGGCGCGAGGCCAAAATGCGCGCCATCGGCTTGTTAGAGCGTTTGGCTATTGCCAATCCTGCGCAGCGTGCAGAGCAGTATCCCTTTCAATTTTCTGGCGGTATGTTGCAGCGCGCCATGATCGCAATGGCGGTTGTGTGTGAGCCTAAGTTGCTTATTGCCGACGAGCCAACAACAGCCTTAGATGTCACGGTACAGGCCGAAGTACTGTGTTTATTGCAAGAAATGCGGGAGGTCAGCGGCACTGCCATGTTGTTTATTACCCATGACCTTGGTGTGGTGGCAGAGATTGCCGACTCGGTGTCCGTGATGTATGCGGGGCAAACCGTTGAATCGGGTCCCTTACGTGATGTCTTTAGAACCGGAGCGCATCCCTATACGCAAGCTCTTAAGCGCGCAGTGCCAAGCTTAGCAAACCCCAAGTTTTTAGAAGCTATTGCGGGTACGCCCCCAGATTTACGCCATCCACCGATAGGTTGCGGGTTTGCTGCGCGGTGTTCGCAGCGCATGGCCATTTGCGAAGAGGCGCCGCCACTCATTCAATGCGGTGAAGATCATTTGGCGCGCTGTTGGTTGTGGCATCAAGATCATCCCGCGCGCCGTCTAGATGTCGACGCTGCCTCGACGTCGTCAATGATTACGGGAGCTAAATAACGATGGCGCCCTTTGTTGATATTCGCGAGTTGCGCTGCCATTTTAAAGCTGGCGATAATTTATTGGCGGCGGTGGATGGCTTGAGTTTGCAGATTGGCGTCGGAGAATTGATTGGGCTTGTTGGCGAAAGCGGCTCAGGTAAATCGACTTTAGGCCGCATAATTGCGGGTCTGCAGTCTAGCAGCGGTGGCGATATTGTTATTGATGGCGAGATAATGCCCAATAAATATAGCCGTCGGCAATTCCGAGCGATGTCGACCCGTGTTCAAATGGTTTTTCAGGACAGTTATGCGAGTTTAAATCCGAGAATGACAATACTGGCTAGCTTGCAGGAGCCCTTATGGAGTCTTGGTATACGGGGGCAGGCGGCTCGTGATAAAGCGAAGTATTGGCTAGACCGTGTCAGCTTGCCGCAATCTGCGGGAGAGTGCTATCCCCATGAGTTATCTGGTGGTCAGCGCCAGCGTATTGGTATTGCTAGAGCGTTTATTGCTGAGCCAAAGCTGGTTATTTGCGATGAGCCGGTGTCGGCCTTAGACGTATCCGTGCAGGCACAAATTATTAATTTATTGCAGGAATTACAGCGCGAGCGCAACACTGCAATGCTGTTTATTGCCCATGATCTGGCCGTGGTAAGATTTTTGGCGAGCCGCACTGCCGTGATGTATTTGGGCGAAATTGTAGAGATTGGGCCAACGGCGGCGGTGTTTAAATCGCCACGACACCCTTATACTGAACGTCTGTTGGCCGCACATTTGGATGGCAATCCAAATGATCGAGTGCTGAGCACAACGCCTTTGAAGGCGGGCGCCAATAGAGCGCCTTTGGCGACTGATCGCGGGTGCCGGTTTGCACTGCGCTGCCAAATGGCTGAAGCCAGCTGCGGAGACCGTCCGCCTTGGTTGCAGCCAACTGCAGTGAACACCGAAGTGGCATGTCATCGATTACTCGATATCGAAGCCCTTAAGTCTAAAATGTGAAATTTAAAACGAAATTTTCAGTTCAGTTCACAATAGATAGCTTGGCTTAAAGTCTCGTCGTATTAGAATGCTAGCTTATGTATCGTTATATTATAGTTACCCATACCGCCAGTGACAGATACTAATAACTAGGTACTGATTTTATGAATGTAAATATCGACGCATCAAGCGTATTGGCGATATCCGCCAATTTATTTAAGACCTGCTTGTTAGATGCTGGACGTACCGAGGCCAAGCGCTACTTTAAAGAGTTAGAGGCGGGGCGAGAGTTGTATTTAACCGAAATGACTATGGCCGATAAATCGGCTATCCGGGTGCGCTTGCAGCTGATGCCGCAGGAGTTTAGGGGTCAGCTGAATTTTAGTGCTTTCAAGTTACAGTTACAGATGTTGTGTGCTGAGTTGGTGAAAGTGATAACGGCGAAGTCCGAACCGATTGTGTTGAGCGATGATAGCGGGCGGCAGCTGATGTTTAATATTCCAGCTATTAGTAACATCGATGGTGATTTTAACGCACTGCTGCTAGGCGCTGACCTAAGGCGCAGCGGAGAGCTGATATTGCAATTAATGTTTATCGATCCTGAACAGTATCGAGTGCCAGGGTCGGCCAACGCGCAGGGCTAGCGGTGCTGAATGCGGCGCAAATATATTCCTTGTCCCGGCGAGTGTTGACAGTGAATACAAATATCGATAGCTTTTTTTTATTTACCACTAATGCTCAGATTGCCTATAGTCTGGGAGCCCAATTAATTTCCAAAAAGTCACTATGAGGGGACAACTTTGTCAGCAGCAACAGATGAGATTGCAGCGGCCATAAATACGGCACGCGAGAGGGCAAACTTGCCGATGAGTATTGATCTAAATCAGTACGCTAACTTGGTAGACATGTTCGCCTACTGCGCGACGGAGTTTGCCGACCAACCAGCAGTGTCCTGTATGGGTAAGACATTAAGTTACCGTGAGCTCGATGTGTTTTCGGCGCAATTTGCGTGTTACCTGCAAAGCCATACTAACTTGCAAGCCGGTGATCGCATTGCCTTGCAAATGCCGAATATTCTCCAATACCCCGTTGCCCTTTTTGGTGCGATTCGCGCCGGGATGATTGTGGTTAATACTAACCCGCTGTACAGCGAGCGCGAACTTAAACATCAATTAATTGATGCTGGTGCCAAAGTCTTGGTGGTATTGGCAAACGTTGCCGAAGCGGCAGCGGCGGTGGTGGCAGACACGGCGGTAGAAACCGTGATTGTGACTGAAATCGCCGATCTGCATACCGGTATCAAGCGGCCATTAATTAATACTGTGGTTAAGCATCTTAAAAAGATGGTGCCCGACGTCAGTTTTGAAAATGCGGTTACTTATCGCAAGGCACTTTCATTAGGTAAAAGCGGGCGCTATACGCCTGCTGCGCCAAAGCCCGAAGATATTGCATTACTTCAATATACTGGCGGCACTACCGGTGTTTCTAAAGGCGCAATGATCAGCCACCGCAATTTAATGGCGAATGTATTGCAGAGCAAACAACTGTTTGAAAGCTACGGCCTAAAAGAGGCCGCAGAAATCTTTTTATCGCCCCTGCCGCTATACCATATCTATTCCTTTATGCTGACATTCTGCGTCATGATGCAGGGTAACCATGCGGTACTTATACCCAATCCACGTGACTTAGATACCGTAATTAAAGAAATGAAGCGCTGGCGCTGGAGCGGTATGAGCGGAATTAATACGCTGTTTGTTCAACTTTGCAACCACCCTGAATTCAAAACTCTAGACTTCTCTTCAGTGAAGGCAACCCTGTCCGGCGGCATGGCGCTGACAGCAGGTGCAGCGAAAGAGTGGATGGCGATGACGGGTGCTGAAGTATACGAAGGCTACGGGCTAACTGAAACCTCACCGGTGGTATCGATTAACCCTGGCGGCGCAAATCAAATTGGTACTATCGGCATTGCTCTATCTGGCACTGAAATTCGTATTGTTAATGAAGTTGGTGAAGATGTCGGTATTGGCGAGCGCGGCGAGCTGTGCGTGCGTGGACCGCAGGTGATGATAGGATATTGGCAGCGTCAAGACGAAACGGACAAGACTATTAAAGATGGGTGGTTGCATACCGGCGACGTAGCGGTAGTTCAGGCAGATGGGTATATGCGCATTGTAGACCGCATCAAAGATATGATTATTGTCTCTGGCTTCAATGTTTACCCGAATGAAATTGAAGACGTCCTAAGTGAGCATCCTAATATCGCTGAGTGCGCCGCAATCGGTGTACCTGATGAGAAGTCTGGCGAAGCTGTAAAAATCTTTGTTGCCGCTAAAAGAGGCAATATTGACGAGGTGGAATTAAAAGCATTTTTGCGTGAACGCCTAACCGGCTATAAACTGCCGCGCTACATCGAAGTGCGCGATGAATTGCCCAAAACTAATGTGGGTAAAGTATTGCGTCGTTCGCTTCGCGACGAGGAGCTTGCCAAGCTCGCAAAAGCTGAGTAAGTCACCAGCGTTTAACAAAAAAGGCGCCTTAAGGCGCCTTTTTTATTGATATGGTATTTATGTCTGAAATTACAGCGGTCTCATTAATGGCCAGCGTTGATCAATGTATGCTCGGCGATCGCTTTGCGCTCGCAAAACAGTGTCGGCAGTTGCAAAAGCAAGCCGCTGAGAATATTGATATCGGCGATAAACTGTTGGCGTTAGCCCAACGAATCGAGAGCTCAGCACTGCGGGTGATTCAGCGTCGCGATAATCTACCAAAAATCCTCTACCCTGAGAACTTGCCGGTTGCTCAGCGACTTGACGATATTCGCAAGGCGATTACAGATCATCAGGTTGTTGTGTTGGCTGGAGAAACTGGATCTGGTAAAACCACTCAAATCCCAAAAATTTGTTTGGAGATGGGCCGCGGCATTGCGGGGCTCATTGCCCACACTCAGCCTAGAAGGATAGCGGCTCGAGCCGTGGCTGAGCGTCTCGCGGAAGAACTAAACACCCCACTTGGCGATGGCATAGCCTACCAAATTCGATTTCAGGAGGTCGCGTCGCCAAATAGTTATATCAAAGTAATGACCGATGGTATTTTACTAGCCGCTATTCAGCGGGACCGTTTTTTAAGTCAATACGACACTATCATCATTGATGAGGCCCACGAGCGCAGTCTTAATATTGATTTTTTGTTGGGTTATTTAAAAACACTCTTACCCAAGCGGCCAGATTTAAAATTAATTATTACTTCTGCGACCATCGATGTTGAGCGGTTTTCGGCGCATTTTAACAATGCTCCGGTTATCGAGGTGTCGGGTCGCAGTTTCCCGGTGGAGTATCGCTATCGACCGCAGCAAGAATTAAGTGCCGATAATGACTTGGGTGAAGCCGTGGAGGCTGTCCTGCGTGAGTTAATGGCTGAAGGCGCGCATCGCCACGGTGATACCTTAGTGTTTTTAAGCGGTGAGCGTGATATCCGCGAATTAACACGTCATCTAAAGAATGCAGATTTGCCTGGTGCCGAAGTTCTGCCTTTGTACTCCAGATTGAGCAGCGCTGAACAGCAGCGCATCTTTAATTTGCGTGGACGACGTGGTTGGCGAGTGGTGCTGGCCACCAATGTGGCAGAAACATCATTAACAGTGCCCGGTATTCGTTACGTTATTGACGGCGGCACGGCTCGTGTCAGTCGCTATAGCGTCCGCAGTAAAGTTCAGCGGCTGCCCATTGAGGCAATCTCGCAGGCTAGTGCCAATCAGCGGGCAGGGCGTTGCGGTCGGGTCGCACCGGGCATCGCTTATAGACTTTATAGTGAAGCCGACTACTTGGCGAGACCGGCTTACACCGAGCCTGAAATTCAACGCACAAATTTAGCGGCAGTAATATTGCAAATGTTGCAGCTAAAACTTGGTGATATTTCTGAATTCCCATTTGTCGATGCACCGGATAGTAAGTTTGTTAACGATGGCTTCGCGCTCTTGGCAGAACTTGGAGCGGTCAGTGATGGTCGTTTAACTAAACTTGGTGATCAGTTAGGCCGATTTCCTGTTGATCCACGTATCGGCCGCCTTATTTTGGCTGCAGCAGAGGGCTCTTGTTTACGAGAGATGCTAATTATCGCCAGTGCCTTAAGTATTCAAGATCCCCGTGAGCGACCGGTCGACAAGCGCCAGGCCTCAGATGAAAAACACCGTCGGTTTTGGCAGGCAGATTCGGATTTCTCCGCCTTTGTTGCGCTCTGGGATTACGCCGAGGAACAGCGCCAAGAGTTGTCGGTCAGTCAGTGGCGAAAGCTCTGTCAGCGCGAATTTTTGTCTTGGACCAGAATGCGCGAATGGCGCGAAGTACATCATCAGCTTACCTTGATGTGTAGGCAGTTAAATTTAAAGCAGAATAAAGAGCCTGCAGATTTTAATAGTATTCACAAAGCCTTATTGCCGGCCTATCTCGGTCAAATTGCCACTAAGGATGAAAATCGCGAATTTACCGGTGCTCGCAACCGCAAGTTACATATCTTTCCTGGTTCGGGCTTGTTTAAAAAGCCACCAAAATGGATTGTTGCTGCAGAATTGGCGGAAACCACCCAGCTATATGCCCGCTGTGTGGCCAAGATTGATCCTGAATGGGTGTTCGGTGTTAATGATAGTCTACTTAAACGCAGCTACTACGAGCCCCAATGGCAGTCGCGCACTGGCCGCGTTATGGCGTTTGAGCAGACCGCACTTTACGGACTGATCATTCGTGATAAACAGCGGGTTCACTACGGTCCTATTGCCCCGGAAGAGAGTCGCGAAATATTGATTCGACAGGGCTTGGTAGAAGGTCGCTACCAGGGTCGAGCGGCTTTTTATCAACATAACAAAAGCCTGATTACCGAAATATCCGAGATCGAAGACAAGGCCCGCCGTCGCGATATATTAGTTTCTGACGATGAGCTGTTCCATTTCTACGACGAGCGTATTCCGGCTGGCACGATTACCGCTAAACATTTAGAACATTGGCTGAAGGCAACGGCGCCGCCGAACACTCTTTACTTGAGTCGCGGTGAATTAATGCGTCACAGCGGTGGCGATATTACTGAGCAACAATTTCCAGACGCACTGCTATGCGCAGGTATGAGCTTGGCGTTGGCTTATCACTTTGAGCCCGGACATGCCGCAGATGGTGTCAGTGTATCCGTGCCGCTGGGTAATTTAGTGGATTTAGCAGAAGGTCGCTTGGAATGGTTGGTGCCCGGTTTATTAAGGGAGAAGTGTATCGCCTTAGTGAAGACCTTACCTAAGGCTCAACGCAAGCAGTTGGTGCCAGTACCAGATTATGTTGATCGCGCTCTACCGATGATTAATGCGGGTGATCAAGCCCTGCTGCCGCAGCTTGCGACGGCTTTGCATAGACTAAGCGGCCTGAAAATTGATGTGAACGAGTGGGCAGTAAATCGCATTGACGATTATTATCTAATGAATATTCGGGTGCTAGATAGTGGCAGTAAATTACTGACCCAAGGTCGCGATTTATTAAAGCTTAAAGCCCAGCTAGCCGATCAAGTTCAGCAAGGTATTGCGGAGGAGATTAGCGGCGGCTTTAATACTAAGATACTGCAGGACTGGAACTTTGGCACCTTAGAAAAACGCCATGAATTTAAGCGCGGCGGTGCAATCTTGACCGCCTACCCTTGTTTGAGAGATGACGGCGATAGCGTTGTTTTAGAGCTGGCTGAGTCGGAGCATGATGCACAGCAGAAGAGTCTTTATGGGGTGCTGCGTCTGCTACTCTTGCGGATGTCCCCGCAAGCTAAACTCCTCAGAGCCAATTTGTTTCGTAACAACGCAGTGCAGCTGCAGTTCGCTGCTGTTGGTGAGCAGAAAAAGCGCTGGATTGAGGACTGCTTATTGGCTGCCGCGCGGCAAAGTTTTGTCATTGATCCAGATAAGCTACCCGAATCTAATGATGATTTTGAATCTCTTTGGCAGGCTGGGCGTGTAAGTTTTACTGCGGTCGCGGAGAGCTATGCGGCTTTACTGATAAAGATTTTAGGGTATTACTCTGATATTAGGCGTGCACTAAAAAAGCTAAAGTCACTGAGCTGGATCCATAGTATAAATGACGTCAATATGCAGCTGGAGGGTTTGTTTTTCGACGGGTTTATTACCGAGCAAACGCGAGAAGAACTGGAACAGTATTCCCGGTATTTACGGGCAATCCTGCAGCGTCTGACTAAATTGGACGGCCATTATCAGCGGGATAGACAGTGCACCTTGACAGTGGAACCACTGCAACAGCAACTACTGGAATTTCTGACAAAGGCGCCGGAGAGGGCGAGGTCGCATTCAACTCTGCGAGAATACCGGTGGCAGTTAGAAGAATTTCGGATATCGTTATTTGCGCAAAACATAGGTACTCGATCACCGGTATCAGAGAAGCGACTCAAGCAGCTGTGGAAAAGTGTCTCTCAAGATGTAATATTTTGAGGACAGCCTAGTTTTTTATTTGGGCCGCAACAATTTTTGATGTCGGGGTCGGAGATGGGCGTTTTAGCGGATACCTTTTTGGTGTTGTTAAATTTCCATGTGCGGCTATGCTAGAAATGGTCACTAGGCTATGAAGTGCCGAGGTGCACCAGCAGTATCGGCGAAATGCAATTTTACCTGGCTTATTAACAATTCGGTGCTCAGCCGATAAGGATAAATAATGGCGTCTTTCCCTGCTGCGGGCGCATTGCTAGGAGTTATTGCTGGAGAGCTGGCGGTGGAATCGCTGTATGGCTTTGGTGCAGAGCTTGTGATCCAATTAGTGAGTCTCGACATATTATTGTTGCAGAGCCGTAATTAACGAAATAGTGCCATGTAACAGTGCATTGGGTATAGTAATGCCCGCGTTTTATATTTGATGAGTAGTGACTCCCATGGAACGAATAACTTGTGCCTTAATGTTAACGATATTGTCGGCGTTTCAATGTGTTGCAGTATCTGCTGGCAGTGGTGAAGACTCTCGAGACCCTTGGGAGAGTCTTAATCGTGTGGTCTTTTCGTTTAATGACTCTGCTGATAAATATGTCCTGCAGCCGGTAGCTCATGGCTATCGAAAAGTCACCCCAACGTTTATTGATCAAAGCCTGGCTAATTTCTTTAATAATCTTGGTGAAGTTAAAAATATCGGTAATAACGCCTTGCAGGGCGACGGCGGGGATATGTTGGTCAGCGGTGGGCGGTTCGTGATCAATACCACCGTCGGCGTTTTAGGTATCTTCGATGTTGCTACTTACATTGGTTTAACTCGTGATTCGGAAGATTTTGGTCAGACCTTGGCAGTATGGGGGCTTGGTAGTGGCCCCTACCTTATGTTGCCGCTGCTCGGCCCTAGTACATTAAGGGACAGCATAGGCAGCGGCGTAGACTCTTACACTAAAATTACTCGTGGGATTGACCCTAGCGCCGTGCAGTTCGGCATGAGTATTGTGGATTTGCTTCAGGTTCGTGCATCGCTGCTGGGAACGGAAGCCCTAGTATCGGGTGATAAATACACTTTCTTCAAGGATGTTTATCTGCAACGTCGGGATTTTTTAATCAATGACGGCAAGTTGGAAGATGATTTTGGTGGTGAGGATTTCGAAGCATTTGATTTTTAAAGCGGGCACTTACTGCTCGAACGTAAATTCTCCGCATAAATACGGCTTGTGTGTTTTTGTCGATGCGCGTAAAAAGGCCGCATGAACACAACTTTTCTCCAGAGTATTCTGCTCGTTCAGCAGCCCGATGCGGTGCACATTGAGTTTATGTCCTCTTTGGAAAAACTCGGTATGTCGGTGGTCGCCATCTCCAATTGTGCCGATGCCATGCTGAGCTTTCGAGAAGAAGATATCGATATTGTCATGGTTGATATCGATTTCCCCGAAGATCGTGGTATTGATCTACTGGGTAAGATGGCCGCTGACCCGCGTGAATTACCCCTTATTGGCTTGTCTCGCCGTAAAAGTTTGGCTGATGTGGTTGAAGCGGTCCGGCATGGCGCCACCGATTACTTGATGTTGCCCCCTGAGAATTTAGACGTGATTCGCCACGTAATGGATCGCGCCACTGAGCGCGGCACTTTAAAACGCGAGAATCTGGCCTACCGGACTAAACTTGAAAATGCGAATAGGGATTTACTTGAAAGTTTAACCTTATTACAGCAAGACCAGCAGGCCGGTAAGCATGTTCAACAGCTCTTACTACCTGATACGCCAAAACAAATAGGCGGCTATAGTTTCTGTCATTTCATTCTCCCTTCTTTATATTTAAGCGGTGACTTTGTCGACTATTTTTTGGTCGGAGACGATAACGCAGTTTTCTTTGTGGCTGACGTTTCTGGTCACGGCGCCAGCTCTGCTTTTGTCACCGTTTTTTTGAAGAACTTATTTGCCCGTAAACGAAGTGATTTTTTGCATAGAGGCTCAACAGCTATCTTATCGCCGGCTAAGATGCTCACCCTAGCCAATCGCGAACTGCTAGAAATGGGCATTGGCAAACATGTGACGATGTGTATTGGCGTATTTGACCTAAAATGTCATCAACTATGCTATTCGGTGGCGGGCCATCTTCCCGCCCCCGCTATGACCTTGGATAGCGCTGCGGAATTCCTGCCGGAACATGATATGCCAGTTGGTTTGTTTGCCGATGCCGAGTACAGTGATCATGCGATTAGCTTTCCGCCCGGGGCGGTGTTGACCTTATTTTCAGATGGTATATTAGAGGTCCTGGATAACGAAACTCTCGAGGAGAAAGAGCGGAAGCTCCTCGATATTGTTAAAGAAGGTGACGGTACCTCTTTGGGGCTAGCTAACACCTTTGGTTTATTAGAGATAGACGAAGTGCCAGACGATATTGCAATTTTAGTCGTTAGCAGGTTATAAGCAGATGCAGCTAGGTCGGATATTAGTGGCGGGGCAGAGCGGCGCGTTTGTTATCAAATTAGTGGGTGACGTGCGGCTGACTCTTTGTACAACACTTGACGAGTTCTTCGACGAAATGCTCTCGGTCGAAAACTTTGCCAGCGTTGTCGTTGATCTATCTGATGCTTTGAATGTAGACAGCACCACCTTGGGATTGCTGGCTAAACTTGCGATTAAGGCCAAGGAGCGGTTTAAGTTTGTCCCCGTCATTTTGTCGACTAACCGAGATATTACCCGCGTGCTGGAAAGCATGGGCTTCGACCGGGTGTTTAGTATTAGAGAAGAACCCCTGCTAAACGATAAAGACCTTGGTGAATTGCCAGTGCTACAGTGTAGTGAGGATTCAGTAAAAAAACGCGTTCTTGAGGCTCATCGCATATTGATGGGACTTAGCGACAGCAATCACGCTAAATTCCGTGAGTTGGTGTCGCTACTTGAAGGACAGTGTTTCTAGTATGGTATTACTTCGTTTTCCGCAGCTTACTTAGTTTGTGCTTTTTCGCTTGTTGTCAGCTTTGCGCGGATAAACTCAGTGTGAGGTAGATAGATAAGGTCCGAAATTTTGCGTATCAGATGATCTTCGTATTTATCGATTTGACCATCTTCAATAGCCACTTCCCAAAGCGCAACAATCAGCTCATATTTTTCCAGATTATTACAGTTATCATTGATATAGCGAGTAAAAGGGTACAGAGATGTGCTGTCTTTATTGAGTGCTGTAGCGGTTGCCATGAATTCTTCAATATCTGCCAATGAAACTGAGAAGCAGCGAACAAGAAGTTCGTGGATTTTGTCGATTTCGGCGGGATCTTGTTGGAAGTCTGACTTACTGACTTCGATTAGTAGGGCCGCTGTTGCCAATTCTAATGACATGGTGGTCTTCGCGGTGTCTTCTTCCACACCAGAAAAAAGTTGCTTTAGTTTTTCAAACATTTCTTAGTTCCACTCCCTAAGTAAGGTTTCTAGTTTAACTTGGTCAGCGGCAAATGCACGAATACCCTCGGCGAGCTTTTCGGTTGCCATGGCGTCTTCGTTGAGTGCCCAGCGGAATACCGACTCGCTGAGTTCTAGTTTGTCGTGAGCGATTAAGTGCATGTCAGGCCGAAGTTGGCGAGCCAGCGTATCTTGGTTTTCACTCAGCTCGGCGAGTAGTGTGGGGCTTATAGTTAAGCGATCGCAGCCCGACAATGCCTCAATCTCTTCAATATTGCGAAAGCTCGCGCCCATGACAATGGTTTTATAGCCGTGTTGCTTGTAATAGCTATAGATGGCGATGACAGATTGTACCCCAGGGTCATCGTTAGCGGTGTTTGGTGTAAGTCCGTGTGCAACATGCCAATCTAAGATGCGGCCCACAAAAGGCGAGATGAGTGTGGCGCCAGCGTCAGCGCATGCCGCCGCCTGAATAAGGCTGAATAGAAGTGTTAGGTTGCACTCGATACCTTCTTCTTCCAATATCTTTGCCGCTTGAATACCTTCCCAAGTAGACGCGATTTTGATCAGTAACCGGTCTTTTCCTATACCCTTTTGTTGGTAAAGTTCTGTGATATAGCGGCCTTCGGCGATCATTGCATCGGTGTTAAAGGAAAGCCGTGCGTCCACTTCAGTAGATACTTTACCGGGAACTAAATAACAAATTTCGGCGCCAATTTCGACAGCCAGTTGGGTCGCTGCCTTTTGCAACCACAGCGCGTCTCGCTGGCCTGAACTCTGCGCCTCAATGAGATCTTTGATAAGCGCTTGGTAGCGAGGTAGCTTAGCGGCTTTGAGAATTAATGATGGATTGGTGGTGGCATCTTGCGGGGAAAAGCGGCGTATTGCTTCAATATCGCCAGTGTCGGCGACTACATCGGTAAATTGTTTTAGTTGATCTAACTTATTACTCATTAATAACCGTCCTTTTTCCTAGCATAGCCAACTTGGCTTGTTCGGTAAGCTGTAAGGCGTGCTCTAATACTTCAATGCCTGCATTTGGGCGATGAGCGTGCTCGCTGATATAGCGTCTAAATAAACGCCCCCCGGGTTCGCCGTTAAAGATGCCTAAAATATGTCTAGTCATATGGTTAAGGCGAGTGCCATGTGTTAGTTCCGTTTCAATGTAAGGAAAAAGTCCGCGAATAATCTCACCCCGGGTGGCGATCTGCTGATCTTCATCATAAAACTGTGAATCTACATTGCCGAGAATATACGGAGTTTGGTAAGCGCTACGGCCCATCATGATGCCATCCACGTATGACAATTGCGAGCTGACGTCCTCTAGGGTTTGTATGCCACCATTGATGATGATTTCGAGATCGGGAAAATCTTGTTTTAGCTGATATACCAAGTCGTAATTCAGAGGTGGAACTTCACGATTTTCTTTTGGGCTCAGTCCCTGCAGCCACGCTTTGCGAGCGTGAACGATGATGGCATCGGTGCCAGCTTCGGCAATAGCAGCGACAAAATCTTGTAAGGGGCCGTAACCTTCTTGCTCATCTATGCCAATGCGGTGCTTTACTGTAATGGGCAGTGCCGTGACATCTTTCATTGCTTTTACGCAATCGGCAACCAGCGACGGTCGTGACATTAGACAAGCGCCAAAAAATCCATTTTGAACACGGTCTGATGGGCAACCACAGTTCAAGTTAACTTCGTCATAACCCCATTTTTCCGCCAGGGCTACCGAATGTGCTAGTGCCTCGGTGTCGCTGCCCCCGAGTTGTAACGCCACGGGGTGTTCGATATCACTGAAATTGAGGTGACGTTCGGGGTCGCCGTGAATGAGTGCGCCGGTGGTTATCATCTCGGTGTAAAGCACGGCTTCTGTGGTGAGTTGGCGCCAGAATACCCGGCAGTGACGGTCTGACCAGTCGAGCATTGGGGCTACACAGAACCGGCGATTGATTAATTTTTTGTGCATCTGCCGCTAAATACCTCTGCGGTGGGTGAATGTTGCCGCTTCCGACACGTATAATGGCAGCCAGATTGGCCCGCTCGCGTAATTCGGTGCGAGGCTAGCTACCTATTGTATTCAAATGGTAATAAACACTCCATGACTGTTCGCACTCGCATTGCTCCTTCGCCCACCGGCGACCCCCACGTTGGCACTGCTTACATAGCATTGTTCAATTATTGTTTTGCTAAAAGTCAAGGCGGCGAGTTTGTGTTGCGTATTGAAGATACCGACCAACAGCGGTCTACCCCCGAGTCCGAACAGGCAATATTGGATTCTCTTCGCTGGTTGGGCTTGGAGTGGGCAGAGGGCCCCGACATCGGTGGCGCCCGTGGTCCCTACCGTCAAAGTGAGCGCAGTGAAATTTATAAAGAGCATTGTGATCAGCTAATTGCGGCCGGCCATGCTTTTCGCTGTTACCGAACCGCTGAAGAGTTAAACGCGCTGCGGGAAGGGCGCCGAGAAGCGGGTGGACATTCTGCGCTGAAATACTCAGATCTTAAATTGGACGATGTCGAGCATGCGCGTCGGGACGCGGCGGGTGACGCTTGCGTGATTCGTATGCATGTTCCCGAGGACGATGGTCGCTGTGAAATTGATGATATGCTGCGGGGAAAAATTGAGTTGGAATGGGGGCAGGTAGATGCCCAGATTCTACTCAAATCCGATGGTTTGCCAACCTATCACTTGGCCAATGTGGTGGATGATCACTTGATGGGGATCACCCATGTGCTGCGCGGTGACGAGTGGATAAACTCTGCGCCCAAACACAAGCTCCTCTATCAATATTTTGGTTGGGAAATGCCGGTGCTTTGCCACCTGCCACTGCTGAGAAATCCAGATAAAAGTAAGCTCAGTAAGCGCAAAAACCCGACCAGTATTTGGTATTATCAGCGCATGGGGTATTTACCAGAAGCCATGCTAAATTACCTAGGTCGTATGGGCTGGTCTATGCCCGATGAGAGTGAAAAATTTAGCCTGCAGGCGATGATAGATAACTTTGACATCACCCGTGTGAGCTTGGGCGGGCCAATATTTGATGTTGAAAAACTCCGCTGGCTGAATGGCTTGTGGTTGCGCGAGGATTGCAGTTTAGAGCAGCTTGCAGAACGCCTGCAGGAGTGGGCGTTAAATCGCGAGATGCTGCTGAAGATGTTACCGCATATACAGTCGCGTATTGAAGTGTTTAGCGATATTGCGCCTTTAGCGTCGTTCTTTTTGGCGGGTCTGTTACCGCTGACCCCTGCCAGCTTTGCCTCGTCTAGCCTGAGTGAAGAGGAGTTAATTACTTTGCTGCAGTGTACAGCGTGGCGCTTGGAGTCCATAAATGATTGGGGGCGAGATAGTCTCTTTGCTGAGGTGAAATCTCTCGCAGATGGCCTTGGTATCAAGCTAAAGGACTTTATGCCGCCGCTGTTTATTGCGATTGCGGGAACCACGTCGTCAATCTCGGTTGTTGATTCTATGGAGGTCTTAGGCCCCGATATGAGCCGAGCGCGCATTAGGCACGCCATTGAGGTGCTGGGCGGGGTAGGTAAAAAGCGTTTGAAAAAATTAGAGAAGCAATATCAGGCATTAGATCAGCAAATTAGTTGAGGTGCTTCTCTTTAATGAGATTCAACGTGGCGGCTTTTTTATAGCTGATTCCATAAAAATACTTGGAATTTAAGTATGTGTGTTGACAAGTTATGGGGCTGACCGTAATATGCGCAGCCTCCACTTTGGGGCTATAGCTCAGCTGGGAGAGCGCTTGCATGGCATGCAAGAGGTCGGCGGTTCGATCCCGCCTAGCTCCACCAAAGTTTTAAAGAACCGCTTCATTGCGGTTTTTTTTTGCCTGTACTTCAGTTTGAAAGATCGTCAGTAACGCTGCTACCTTGGGTTGTGCACGATAATTGTGCAATTTAGTCATTCGCTGCCATAATGTATGGATAACAAACTACTATTCCCCCCTTGATAGAGTGATTAATAAGTGCCGAATATTTCTCTTCGCCAAGCTCATAATAAAAGCCCAGAAGAACTTCGCGATTTAATTGAACAGATGGCTGTCAAGCTCGAAGAACGATATCAGTTGACCTCGCACTGGCTCAGTACAAGTGAGATAGAAGTGGCCCGTACAGGGATTAATGGGCGAATAATCCTAGGTGACGATGAGGTTAAGGTCGATATTAAGCTGGGGCTTATGATGGGCGCATTTAAATCGAAAATCCAACGAGAAATCTCGCGGTCAATGGCTGAAAAACTTACCTGAAAAAACTGTGTAACAAATCACGATATTGCGGAATTTTTTGGAGTACTTGAGTTCCAATAGTCATGTTTTGACTATTGGGAGTCTGAGTAACACATGACTAATCAGCTGCAGTCACTTCGCACATCGCGCTACTTTTTACCTCAAGCCTTGGTTTTTTGTTTTTTTGTCACCCTTTCTCAGGGTGGTTTGGCATTTTTTCCTCAAGAAGACGGCGAGGGGAGGCCACTTCCCAGTCTTGCTCCGATGCTTAAAACCGTCAACCCGGCGGTTGTTAATATTTCAACTTACACCACGCGCACGGCAAACCAGGCTCCTGCATTTAACGATCCGTTTTTCCGCCGATTTTTTAATATTCCAGACCAGCAGATGCAGCAGTCGCAGCAGCGCCGCACTCAAAGTGCCGGCTCCGGCGTTATTATCGATGCCAAAAACGGCATCGTGTTAACCAACCATCACGTTATTGAGGGGGCAGACGAAATTACGGTCGGTATGGAAGATGGCCGAAGCTATACCGCTGTATTAGTGGGTTCTGACCCCGATGTCGATATTGCGGTAATGAAGATAGAGGCAGACAACTTACACAGTGTAAAATTAGCTGATTCTGACAATCTAGAGGTCGGCGATTATGTTGTTGCCATCGGCAACCCCTTCGGTTTAGGTCAGACCGTGACAACGGGTATTGTCAGTGCTCTTGGCCGCAGTGGTTTGGGCATCGAGGGCTATGAAAATTTCATACAGACCGATGCCTCGATAAACCCCGGTAATTCCGGGGGTGCCCTAGTCAATCTGCGCGGCCATTTGGTTGGGGTTAATACCGCTATTCTGGCTCGAGCAGGCGGCAATGTTGGGATCGGGTTTGCCATACCCATTAATATGGCAAAAGTCAGTATTGATCAGATTATCGAGTACGGTGAAGTCCGTCGAGGGCAGCTTGGGGTTGTTATTCAGGATTTAACGCCCGAGCTTGCGTCTGCGTTCAAGATGGGCAAGCATCAGCGGGGCGCAGTAGTCGCCGAGGTTCAGGGCGGTTCTGCGGCTGAAAAAGCCGGGTTAAAAGTGGGTGATGTGGTTGTTGACGTGGATGGCAAAGACATCTTTGGCTCTGCACAGCTGCGCAACGCGGTTGGTCTAAAGCAGGTGGGTGATCGGATTACGGTAACCGTATTCCGAGACGGCAAGCGCAAGGAGTTTCGGGCAAAGCTGGGTTCTATCGCGGTGGTCCCTATTGTGGTGGCCAGTGTTGGTGCCAACAGTGATTTATTAAAGGGGGTTACTGTACGCGATGCTGAAAGAGGGGTGGGGGTGGTGGTGGCTGAGGTGGCGAACGACGCGGTCGCGACAGGAAAGTTGGTTCCAGGTGATTTAATTGTTTTAGTTAATCAACGTCGAGTAGCTAATGTTAAGCAGTTTAGTGCTGCCGTCGCTGCGAGTAAGGGGCGGGTGTTGCTTAGAATCTTACGTGGTCAGATGGCACTTTGGGTGGTGTTGCAATCTTAGCTAAGGCCTTGTTCTTGAGCAGTTGAGGAGAGGTAATGAAAAAAATTGGGTTAGCGTTTTGGGTGATAATATTAACGGCCTGCAGCACTGTGCCGGTATCTATCGATTATTCGCAGGGCATCGACTTTAGTAACGTCTCCAGCTATGCATGATTATTACCTGCTGTACAAATGAATCCTGAAATTGATAATGATTTGGTTCGTGAGCGTATTGTTGATGCCATTGACGCTCAACTCGCTGCCAAAGGACTGGTCCGTGTGATAGACGCCGCTAAGGCTTCAGTATTAGTGACCTATGAATTGGGTCAAGAGGACAACATTGCGATCGACAATTTTGGTTCTTGGCATAGTCAATTTAGCTATTACCCTTGCTACCGCTGCGGCTACCATCTTGGTTTTGGTTATTTCGGTCACAGTCAATTCTACGATGATCACTTTTGGGTGCGAACCTATAAAGAGAGCAGCTTGATAATTGATATTGTTGATCCAGGCTCGAACGAACTAATGTGGCGGGGTATGACTAAGGGGCCAGTACCGCCATTGAAAGCCCCTGAAGAGCGGCGCTTAAACATATTGGAAAAGTGTCTGCCATTTTAGCTGACTTCCCCCCTAGACTTGTTTCGGCCCGTTGATAGTGTTCGATATTTTAAGTATTTTCGTGGGCATGACGCTTGCATATAGCAAGTCTATCACCGACAATAGCGCCCGCATTAAAGCACTGCTTTATTGCGCTTTCTGCGGTGGTCCTTCCGGTCCCCTCGCAACGATAAATAGCAAACTCCGCCAGGCCCGGAAGGGAGCAACGGTAGTTATTAACTCGTGTGCCGGGGTGTGGCTGGTTGGGCCGCCACCAAATCTTGAATAATCCTTTCTGTTTGTTAGTTTTCCAACTGTATCATTAGTTTATGTCCTTGCTGGGCTGGTGTATCCTTGCCGCCTGCATGTTAGGAATTGTTTAATGAGCTATCAGGTGTTGGCGCGTAAATGGCGCCCAAAAACCTTCCGTGAAATGGCCGGTCAAAATCATGTATTAAAGGCATTAGTCAATGCACTTGATCATGACCGTCTTCACCACGCCTATTTGTTTACCGGCACCCGCGGTGTGGGTAAAACGACCATCGCTCGTATTCTGGCTAAGTGCCTGAACTGTGAAGTGGGTGTGAGTTCCGAGCCCTGTGGACAATGCAATGCGTGTGTCGCGATTAGTGAGGGCCGTTTTGTTGACTTACTCGAGGTTGATGCGGCGTCGCGCACCAAGGTCGAAGACACTAGGGAAATACTCGATAACGTTCAATACATGCCTACCCATGGGCGCTACAAGGTGTACCTCATCGATGAGGTGCATATGCTCAGTAGCAGTAGTTTTAATGCACTGCTGAAAACCTTGGAAGAGCCGCCTGCACATGTCAAATTTTTGCTGGCAACAACTGATCCGCAAAAGCTACC
>JBKEFB010000013.1:0-40619 GCA_046712405.1 Zhongshania sp.
CCTGCTTCCCGATCTTTTTCGCGGTAATAGAAAACGACCTTCGGCGGGTACTGGCTTACAGTTTGATTAACCAGCTAGGCTTTATGATTATTGGTATCGGCATTGGTACCGAGCTGGCCATTAACGGTGCCGTCGCTCACGCCTTTAACGACGTTATCTTTAAAGGCCTACTGTTCATGTCTATGGGGGCAGTGCTATACCGAACCGGCCGTATCAATGGCTCGGAGCTGGGGGGGCTTTATAAGTCCATGCCGAAAACCGCGATCCTCTGTATTGTCGGCGCCGCATCTATTTCCGCCTTCCCGCTGTTCAGTGGCTTTGTTAGTAAGTCGATGATCATGTCGGCGGCCTTGAAAGAGGGCTACGATATTACCTGGTTGCTGCTACTTTTTGCTTCAGCGGGGGTGTTTCATCACGCCGGTATCAAAATTCCCTACTTTGCATTTTTTGCCCACGACTCAGGTATCCGCTGCAAAGAGGCACCGCGCAATATGTTGCTAGCAATGTCTATTGCAGCAGCCCTGTGTATCGGTATCGGCAGTTTCCCAAATTTGCTCTATCAACACCTACCCTATTCAACCAACTACAGCGCGTATGACCTAACTCATATATTGACGCAAACTCAGCTGTTGTTCTTCTCAGCTTTGGCTTTTGTTTGGCTGAACCTAAAAGGAATGTATCCACCGGAGCTGCCGTCCACCAATCTGGATAGCGACTGGTTTTATCGGCGGCCGCTGGCGCGTCTAGTTAAGGGCTCATTATCTCTGATGTGGGCTTTAGATCAGCAGGTCCGTGGGCAAGTCATGATTGCTATAGAAGCCTTTCGTAAACGCGTCGCCACCTTATACCGATCTAATCAGGGATTACTCGCGAGAGAAATCTCCATCAGCAGTATGGTCGCATGGATGTGCGGATTACTGGCGGTGATATTGTTGATGAGTTTTGTTTAATGGAATCTTGTTGAAAGCGACAGTGCGTTCCAAGGCACAGGCGATATAACTCGTTTGGTCTTGTTACGCACAGTCTGGCAATTATAACAGTTTGCGCGATTGACCTTATTTTTAATTGTTTTTTGACGCGAATAATAATATTACCAGTGGTATCCATTATTACTTTGTAAGAGTGCTAACCGCTCGATGGACGCCTTGCTCAGCTTAGGTAAGTCAATCTATACACACTATTACCAGAATCAGCACATCTCCGTTTTACTTTTCGTATGACGCAGCAGTGGATCAACTTTTACTTATATATAATTTAATTATATTAAATCTGGTTTTATTTAACTGGGGCCATGGCTATATCATTTCGGCTATTATCGCGAAAGTATTTATCATTCGTGTTTTTATTAAAAAAGATCGCACTCTCGCTCCGCCTCAGTTTCACATCAACGGCACAATAAGCGCGCCACAACAATTAAAAATTACATATAACTATTTAATAATTTAACACTTTCAAGATGATCTAATTCAACTTTTCTGCTCATATCTTCCATCAATAACTTTTCAAGCTTACCGCCAATCAACGGTATCTTAACGTTAATATTCCAGGCCATTAACAAGGCCGCGCCGTCACCGTCATCCACCAGCTTCATATCGCAACTGGCATCAATGGGCAAATTCTTAAACTCAATATCTAAACGGCCAACTTTAGTAGCCGCATCCCAAGTATCACGCTGAACGAGTGTCATAGTGCCACCAAAGAACTTCTTGGCAAAGCTTGGCACAGGGACGTCGGCCGGTAGGCCGCGTTTGATATTGATTGAAAATTTACTGCCGTCAAAAGAAGCGTCAAGAATTTCTATATTTTCTGCACCCAGATTTTTATACTTATTCAGAAAATAATCTTTATCGGTATACATCATAATTACCGTATCTGTAGTAGCTGAAAACATTATTTTTATATTTTTTTTCATAATCCAACCTATGTATTAATAAATATGCGGCTCGTTTAAATTAAAATAACCGGAAAATATATTATATACCTTATGCAGACTCCACGGCGGTCTCTAGTTCAGATAATGCTTGTTCGGTAAAGTCTAGCAAGCGCTGCATATTAGGCACTGATCGCCGGCAAGCGGTATAGCCGAAAGCCAGCGAATCACAATAGCTTGTCAAAGTGATATTTAAAGCCTGGCCATCAATTGGAATCGAAATTGGATATGTTTCTTCAAGCTTGGCGCCATTCAAGTACAGAGGTTTTTTAGCGCCTGGCACATTAGAAATGACCACATTAAACGCCGGACGAATACGGTCAAGGCCGAGTATGGACGTAAACGGCATTGGGCTTAGTCCGGTAGTCGCATAAGCGAGCTGCTCTACCCGGTTCATCGTGGCCATGCGCTCCTTGGCTCTCCGAGTCGAGGCTATAACGGCTTGTAGGCGCTCAGCAGGGTCGACAATATGAGTCGCCAAATTAGCCAAAATCACGGAAACCTGATTACCACCTTCCGGACTGTCCGCCGCCCTAACGGATACTGGCACCATGCTAATGAGTGGCGCTTTAGGCAAGGCATCTTTTAATTCTAGGTATGAACGTATAGCGCCTGAACACATCGCTAAAGCGATATCGTTAATGGTACAGCCAGCCGACTTAGCGACCGCTTTAATACGCGCTAGTGGATATGACTGTGCCGCAAAGCGCCGCGAACTGCTAATACGTACGTTTAACATGGTGGGCGGTGCTTGGTAGGGCGTCGCGTCTGCAGGTTTGCCGCGGCTCCGGCGCAACAAATCCAAGGCTCCGCGCAATGCACCGGGGACAATACGGAAATTAGTCTCCATTGAATGTACAAGGGCCGTTACCGGGCTAATAGCAGCAGCTGGGGCTACCGATCTTTTGTGCAGCTTAGGCGCCCGCGCCCAAACTGGCGGTATTGCCCGCTGAGTGGGGTCTTCGCTGAGAGATCGAATAACCTCTAAGGTCGCCGAAACACCATCAAATACCGAATGGTGCACTTTGGTATAAATAGCAAAACGGCCGTCCGCCAAGCCTTCTATCACACTCACTTCCCACAAGGGGCGACTGCGATCCATAAGCCCGCCGTGCAACCGCGAAACCATCTCAAGCAGTTCGCGGATTCGGCCAGGCGCAGGCAGGGATAAATGGCGCAAATGATGGTCGATTTCAAAATATTCGTCATCTTGCCAGAACCATGCACCTCGAAATACTGGGCGCTTATTATAAGGCGGACTCGGCTCAGAGTGACGCCGCATATCCTGTACTAAGTCGCGAATAAAAGTCTTGGGGGCTTCATCTGGTAGGGAAAATATCTGTAAGCCCGCAATATGCATTGGTTGACGGCGGTGCTCAGCCATCAAAAACAAGGAATCCGTTGGAGAGAGCATTTTCATATTGCTAACCTCAAGATAGTAAGTCAGCGTTAATTAAAGCTCACCGACATGTATATAAAATTATAATTTGTGGTCTAGTATACGGCCATGCACTCTGTACATCCCATACTGCGTATAATAATTATTTTCAGTCCACAAGTAAGTACAATAGCATAGCGAGCGAACACCTCAAGTCATCACCGACACGATTCATCAGCAATAACCTGAATGGGAGTCGCGGTCTTAGGTAGTTCAATACCCACCTTTAATTATAATAAATTTCATAGGAGCACCGAATAGTGAAAGCGGCAACCACCAGTGGCTTTGGTCATAGCTCAAGATTAATTATCAAAGACGTCAACCAGCCTGAGATCGGCGCCAATGATGTATTGGTTAAAGTGCATGCATCGTCGGTTAATCCCAAAGATTGGAAGTTAAATTATAATATATCAACCTTGGTGCCTAAAATTGCTAGCTTATCTAACTTTCACATTATTGGTGATGATTTAGCGGGCGTAGTCGTTGAACGGGGCAGCAATGTCAGCAAATTTAAGGTTGGTGACAAAGTATATGGTATGGATATGCGCTTACGTACAGCGGCTTGCAGTGAATACGCCTGTATTGCCACCAAGCGGATTGCACATATGCCCAATAATATATCGTTTAACGAGGCGGCTGCCGTTCCACTAGCCGCACTAACAGCTTTGCAGGCTTTTCAGATAGGCAACGTCACAGATCGCAGTAAAATCCTCGTTATCGGCGCGTCAGGCGGCGTTGGTACATTCGCAATACAAATCGCCAAAGCGCTGGGCGCTGAGGTGACGGGAGTGTGTAGCGGAAAAAATGTCGCGCTAGTAACACGCCTGGGCGCTGATAATGTCATTGACTACACACAGAAGGATTTTAAAAAAGAGAATGATAATTTTAATTTAATATTCGATGCAACCGCGTATGAAAGTTTAACAAAATGCGTATCATTAATGGCAGAAAGCGGCGTCTTTGTGTCTACCGCAGGACACGGGAAAGCGCTGTTTAATGCTTACCGCCCCCATCCCTTTATAGCTAATAAATCGGCTAAGCCAGTCTGGGTTGAGTCCTATACTAGCGACTTAGAGATATTAAAAGACTTTATTGAAAGCGGTGCCGTTACCCCAGTCATAGATAGCGTTCACCGCTTAGCTAATATTGAAGATGCTTATACTAGAAATAAAACGGGTAGAAGCCAAGGTAAAGTCGTTATACAAATAGTGTAAATGACGCCTGATTAGCTGGCCGGGCAGTTAAGAAACCATATCGACAGAGGGCCGGTCTAAACCACTCTAGATACGCACTCTGCATCAGCGGCGACGGCGGGCAGCTTATACCCCTTTACTAGGCGGCGCTCACACAAACATAGACTGAGTTAGTGGATTCGCCGTCTTGAAAAGGATTATAAAAAGACACTATGTGGGAGTCGACTTTCTCAAATACAGTTTTCAGTAAAGCCTCAAAACGCGCCTCAGGTAGATTTTGCGACCACATCGCAAACACGCCTTGAGGTTTAAGCTGCTCAGCCATAAGAGCTAGATTTTCAGTTGTATAAAAACCGGCGTTGGCGGCGTTTAGAAATTCCGTGGGGGAATGGTCGATATCTAATAAAATGGCATCAAACTTTTTACCCTTGCTGTCTGGCGCAAAGCCGGTACTGGGTGACGTGCCAAGATCGAAAAAACTGCCTAATACATAGTGATTTCTGGTGTCTGCATTGAGTATTTTGCCTAGCGGTACCAGCTCACCTTTATGCCAGCCAATGACAGTATCCAAGGCTTCCACCACAAATAGATCTGCGATTCGCTGGTCTTTTAATGCCGCTACGGCGGTATAACCTAGGCCCAAACCACCCACAACGACACTGAGTTTGTCACCTTTTACGGCGGCTAAACCAAGTGTAGACAAAGCCTCTTCAGCCTCGACAAACATACTTGACATTAAATATTCATCACCCAATTTAACTTCATAGATATCTCTATCACCAAACGCGGGAATGCGCCGTCTGCGTAGAGAGATTTCACCTAGGGAGGACGCTCGGCTATCAATTTCTTCAAATAATGCGGCCATTGTTAAAAGGTCCTATAGGGTAGGGGCGCAACCATCATACTTATTCCTTTGTGGAAAAGCACAAGCCAGCGATAAAGTATTCATTTTAAGTGTCAACACAGACTGAATTTAAAAGTATCACCTAGGCTAAATATTTCAGCGCCGAGCTGGGAGTGGTAAAAATATTTACCACCCGTGTTCATACTTTATTTTATCCATCAGCTAGGCATACTTTTTAGAGATGTGATGCTGGAAATATTTTTCCTTTATCTATCTTATGCGAGATATTATTAGCTATATTGGCCCATCGCTACCGGCACTAGCCTGTAGGCCAATGCTGGCAATCCTATCGAGCCCCCAGCTCGATTCAATAAGTGATCTTATATTCTGGCAGGATTCCTCAGGCACTTTGCCAGGCTCGCCATAATCTAGGGTGTCGTAGTGAAAGATGTATAAGCGCGAGGCGAACTGCTCAAACGGTAATGAAGCCTCACCAAAACGTTCACCATGATCAGCAGTGCTAACAATGACGTCGTTACCCCAATTTTGACCGCTGTCATTATTGGGATTGAAAAAATAAACCCGCATCTCTGAGTTTTGATCTAGTGCCACTCGCATGATGGCGATAGCGTGCCAACCGATAAACCGCGCCGCACTATCAGTAATCGCTATTCCCGCTGGTTGGGGATGAATGAGCGGTTGGTTACCGTTGTAAAACGGATGGTAATGCGCATGAAAATTACGAATAAATACATTTAAGTCAATCAGTTGGCCGCTTGCCACGTCTACATTAATGCAGAAGCCGCGCCCAACCCACCAGCCGTGGAACTCGGGGTTAATCCAACGGTGAGGATCACCTTCGCGCCCTAAGCACAAACGACCCATCTCCAAATAAGTCGCATCTAGATGCGGAACCAACAGCATCGACACCGGATCGAGATCAAAAGGCAAAAGCGAAAGAGAAGCATCAAGACATTGCTTTGACGAAATAGCCTGGCCTTCAAAATGCATAGTCAGGTCATTATCGCGAGCAATGGCGGTGATCATTTGCAGCAAATACGTGGGGTCACTAGTGGCCCAAATAGAAAGCGCCCGCGCCGATTGACAGGTGGGATTATTGCCTTGGCCAATCCCCAGGGGGGAACCCAGCATACATACCACGCCCTCTAAAAGCCGAGTGCGGGGGGTTATGGTGGCATCACACATAAACTGTAAGCGGGTCTCAGCCCAATCAGTCAGGGTTAAATTAATCTGCCGCCACAGTGACTGTGCCACACCCTGCTGATACAAAATACCGCGTTCCAGCAACATCGCGATACCGTATACGGATTGAGCGGTGGACGGTGATACACACTCGGTAATCAAGGCCTTAATCAGATCTCCGTAACAGAGCAGGCCGTCGCGACCGGTTCCTGACAGGCCGAGTGCATCAATGAGTAAATTCTCATAGTCATCTAATATAAACCGCAGAAAGCTGGCATGGTAGGGCGAAACCAAGCCGGTATCATACATCGCCCTAGAGAAGCCCAAGGCTTCGGCCTGCAGAGCTTGGCCGTCTAAACTTGCTAGGCGCTGCTCGTAATAGGGAATACCAGGATCACCGATGCTAGCTTGAGTCGGTCCGTAGAGGCTGCTTACCAGCCTTGCTGCGCCAAGGCCACTGGTACCAAAATCCATACCTTCACTGGTCTGACAAATGGCGATTTGAGTAATCATACTCTTGACCGGATTCACTTGGATCGGACGCTGCCGGAGTAAGCGCCAGATTTCCTCTATCAGCTGATCAATAATATATTCAAAGCCAATCCGCTGAGCAAGGTGCTGCATGAGCGCTCGCGGCACCAGTGCAAGTGAGCCCTGCCTGACCCGCTCGGTCTCTGACGCGGCCGAGAAAAGTAACTCAAGATTAAGTGCAATAGACTGTGTTAAAAAGTGATGGGCCTGCTCAGCAGAAATAGCTGAGTGCTTGTATTCCCCCAGCGCGACAGCAAGCAAGCGCAACTCACTTAAGCACTCCACGGTGACCGTGGCGGCTTCTGCGCTGGCTAAAGAATAAATAGTTAGGGCTGGAAGCAGCAGCTGGGGCTCAGCCCAGTCAGTGCCGACATACACGCCAGCTTCTTCCAATACCTGGGCGCGACTCTCAAGTGCAGCCGGGCCGCCATCTTCAACTATAATAAGCCGAGCGGTATCTAGAACCCGGCCGATTTCTGCATGTTTGGCGATCGCTTCTGCTGCTGCCAATGCTCGACTTGCATCATCAAAGTCGCCGAGTAACTCGACCAACTTCTGGTTTTCTATAATCATAAATAGCTGGTTTCATATAATCGTGGCCCCATACTACTACGACTTCACACGCAAAATGCAGCTAGACTCGCCTTTTAACGCCTTGTACATTTTATTTGACCTAGCAACAACTGGCTATATAGAACGCTAACGGGCCAAACGCTGGCCGCTTAATGACCGCCTAAGCTACGATGCGCTTTTTTGCTAGCAGGCGCCTGAGCTTAGCTATCCTCTACTAAAATTTTTACAGTTATTCTAAACCGTCCATATTGGAGTCGGCGGTATGTGATCTATTCTAACTTCGAGTATCGAGTCGCTAAGACTAAGTAGGATTCTGTAACGATGCCATTCAGTCAGCTTTAGTTTTTTGTCGCTGAAGCGCTTTATTATTTAGCCACGTTTCAAGCAAGTCCACATTGCGGATATTTTTTCGAAGCATCACATCCGTGATATCACCGATGATTGGCACACTTCCCAGTACAAAATCTAAACCGATATTACTAAACATTTTAAGTTTTAATGAGAGGGGAGCCGCAAGTTGATGCGCCTGCCAAACAATCCCTAGGCCTAGTAAAGCACTTACAAAGTCACCGGCGACGGGCAGCAAGCCAAGTAAGGCGTCGACACCGAATTTGACTCGGGTAAAAGGAATACCCCAAGCGCCGTCTAATAAAATAGCGAATTGGCGACTGCCTTGCAGGCGCTGCTCTACCGTAGAATTTACCATTTTTTAGCGATTATATTGATAGCGTGAATAATTCTCAGACAATGACCACAAAGGGTAATAATATTTAGCCTAAAGTACTTACCTAAATTCACTTGTAAAAACACACCAAGTGACAATAGTAATATTATAAAAATAATACGCATGATGACCAATTTTTGCTTCCTTCCTTATACTTTTGCATGTCTTATACCCTCCGCATACTTATACATAACGATGGCGCTAATTATTATGTCGAGCGCGGTTTAATCAAGTACGCCGGTTGAATTGATCACTATTGTTGAATATGCTCTACGCCCCTCACGCATTGCAGCGAGTAAGATCTCAGTGAACATCTCTACAAATACCCGATATATTCCCACTGCCAGTGAAATGCTGCAATTAGACGAGATTGGTAAAGATCGCTTTCGCGCTTGTCACAACCTCGACAATATGGCCGGCGTCACCTTTGGTGGCCAAGCCCTAGGTCAATCGCTTGCAGCCGCAACACGTACGGTAAGCAATTGGCAATGCCACAGCTTAAACGGTATTTTTATGCGTGGCGGAATAATCGACGACGCCATTGATTATGTGGTTGAGCGCCTCAGTGATAGCCGAAGTTTTGCGACTCGCCGGGTAACCGCAGAGCAAGGCGGACGGGTGATATTCGAGCTACAGTGTTCTTTCCACGCTGGCGAGCAGGGAATATGTCATCAGTTTACTGACCTCGGTAATCCGGCCGACCCAGAGTCACTAATCAGTTTAGAAATGTTTGCTCGGCAAAATAACCATCGCCTACCAGAGCACATCATTGCGGTGCTTTCCAAGCCCTATATTTTTGAACTGCGGATGTTGAATCCAGAGCACTATTTTGACGGTCCCGATACCGCCTTTCGTGATTTTTGGATTCGCACGCCCTCGGCCGCCGACATAGGCGATGAGCGCGACCACCACTCGCTACTAGCGCTGATGTCTGACTATTGGCTACCGGGCACAATAGCCGTGCCACACAGACACGAGGCTGGAATAAAATTTCTGGCGTCTTTGAACCACTCACTGTGGATACACGCGGCAGTTAAAGTGGATCAATGGTTGCTATACCGCACCGAGAGTCACTGGGCAGCGAATGGCAGGGGACTTGTTACTGGTAAGATTTTTTCTCAGTCCGGCGAGCTAATTGCGTCAGTAGCACAAGAAGCCGTATTGCGTTAAAACAAGCGGGCTCTATAGCTCACTGTATAGGGGAGGCGTGCGTTTTAACTAGGCGCATACTTTTTCAACGGCGACCGCAGATGGATACAACCATAAGTATCAATTAAGAAGCATCGATACCCAAGACCAATGCGACTGATCTGTAAACATACCAGCCACCGCTATTTATACAATTTCAGATAAGCCTGACAATAATGACTTACTAGTTAGCAGCGACAGAAAATCCGTCGCTCCTAACTGATTTTATTTACCTATTCCGAGCTTCTCTTCCAAACTGTCGTTAGCTGCAGAAATAATATAGGCACGCAGTATTTTTAACTCATTTACACTGACTATGTCCTTAAAGGTCGGCATGCCAAGTGATGTTAAACCACCGTCAATCACCACTGTTTTCATCGCCTCATCGCTATGCAATAGCGGCGACCAGCGCAAGTCGGGAATCAAGCCGCTAGAAATAACGTGATCGCCATGACAGACAACACAATTGTTATCGTAAAGTTGCTTACCTTTGGCAATCGTCGCCGCGTTGGCAGCGGATGCCGGTGGTGTCGATTTTGCCATACTAGCCGCGGCCAAAGCGGGTAACTTAGCGGTCGCGCCTAGTTTGAATACCATTAAACGACCAACACCGGCATCGCTTCCTGCCGGAAACAGGCCACCATAGACCAGAGCAAAGGTTCCACCCCAACCTGAGGCAACCGCTAGATACTGCTCGCCGTCTAACTCATAGCTAATCGGCGGCGCCACAATTCCCGTCTGAGCAAAGAAGTCCCACAAACGCTCACCCGTGTCGGCCCGATAGGCAACCAGCTTGGCATCAGCATTACCCTGAAATACCAAGCCGCCTGCGGTCGACAAGACGCCACCATTCCAAGCGTTACTATGCTCTACCTGCCAAGCCGGACGTTGCTTAACCGGGTCCCACGCCAGCAAGCGACCTTTAAGCGCCGCCTTGGTCGCTTTAAATTGCGCTAGGTCGGTGGGCAGTGAACCCATTGCGCTGTCTGCACCGGTATTCCAATGACCGTCTCGATAACTAAAGTTTTTATCATCTGAATATATATAAGGGGCTTCGAGAGCCGGAATATAAACTAATCCGGTGTCAGGACTAAACGACATGGGATGCCAGTTATGACCACCAAACGGCCCCGGCAACTGTAAATGCGCTGCTCTGCCACCCCAGCGTGCCTCAGGCACCTCTACCGGCCGACCGGTCTTCGCATCAATATGTGTTGCCCAGTTAACAGGAACATAGTTCTCTGCCGACAGAAGTTCACCCGTTGCGCGATCAATCACATAGAAAAAGCCATTTTTAGGCGCCTGCATAATGACTTTTCGCGACTTACCATCAATATTCAGCTCTGCCAGAATCATGTGCTGGGCGGCGGTATAATCCCAAGTCTCTCCTGGGGTCGTTTGGTAATGCCAGACGTATTCACCGGTGTCTGGCCGCAGCGCAACTATTGACGAGAGATAGAGATTGTCGCCGCCACCGGGGCTGCGAATATTTTGATTCCAGGGTGAACCGTTGCCAACACCAACGTAAAGTAGATCTAGGTCTGAGTCGTAGGCCATGGAATCCCATACCGTGCCGCCACCGCCGTATTTCCACCACTCGCCTTTCCAAGTTTCTGCGGCCGAGGCCATTGCCGGGCTTTCAAAACCGTCGGCAGGATTGCCGGGAACGGTATAAAAGCGCCAAACCATATCGCCATTGTTAACGTCATAAGCTGACACATAGCCACGCACACCATATTCCGCGCCACCGTTGCCAATAATGGCCTTGCCATTAACAATCCGTGGTGCACCGGTAATGGTGTATGGCTGACTTTGATCTACGGTGACAACGTCCCATAATTTTTTACCTGTTTTGGCATCTAATGCAATTAAGCGACCATCAATAGTGCCAGTGATGACTTTACCCGCGGTATAAGCGACGCCTCTATTCACCGCGTCACAGCATAAATCGGCCGCCTTGCTGCGATTTACCTGGGGGTCAAATTGCCAGCGCAGCTCACCGGTCCTAGCGTCTAGAGCAGACACCTTATTCCAGGTGGCAGTGACATAAATCACACCATCAACCATTAGCGGTGTCGCCTCAATGCCACGGCTAACGCCCAAATCGAATGCCCACGCCAAGCCTAACTGCTCAACATTGGCAGGCGTGATCTGCTCAAGCAGCGAAAACCGCTGCTCAGCGTCACTTCCGCCATGCTTATTCCACTCCCGGACGATGACTGGCTCAGCAGGCGACGCCGTATCTGCCGGCATAGGGGCTTTACTGCAGGCCAATAGAAGTAGCGGCGCACAAACCAAACAGGCCCACCGCGCGGCGAGCAGAGCGATATTATTCATTATTATCTCCAAGTCGTAGGCAATTACTTAGCTGTAGATGAACAATGCCAAGCAAAATCACAGGAGTAAAGCGCTTCGGCAAGCTTGTTGCCAATCAAGTTCAGTAAGGGGACTTAACAAAGTTCAAGCAAAAAAAGAGCGCTCATATGAGCGCTCAAAATATACCTAGAGTAGGAGACTTCACACATTTAGAGAGGGCCTATTGCAATAAGTTCAGTGACTAATGGTACAAACCGGTAAGTTACGCTCACTGGACCGAAAAATTCAGTTAAATAATCGTGAACGCTATCGCCGCTAACAACAAATATGATCGTTGCTCTCAATTCAGGGCATTCTTTCAACAGGACTTGATTAACATGACAATCACGTCACTTACAACGCTTGTTCACAACCCAGCACAGACTTACACTTAGCGGCCTTTTCAAGCTCCTCTGAGGAAGCCATTTTGGCAACATCGCTAGAACAAAGACTGGCATTTTTTGCAGCAGCTCCACGACAACATCTCTTGCGGGCGATTCAGCGCGGCGTCGAGAAAGAAAGTCTCAGAGCCAACCCCGAGGCAATTCTGGCCCAAACCGATCACCCGGCGGCGTTTGGCTCGGCTTTAACTCATCCATCAATCACCACCGATTTCTCAGAAGCCTTACTCGAATTCATCACCCCGGTCAGCAACTCGATTGACGACACCTTAAACGAGTTACACGCCATACATCGCTTTGCAGTTAGTGAAATGGGCGATGAGACCATTTGGAATGCGAGCATGCCATGTCGCTTGGGTAAGAACGACACCGATATTCCCGTCGCCCGCTTCGGCAGTAGCAATACCGCCACTATGAAAACCCGCTATCGCCAAGGTTTAGGGCATCGCTATGGTCGAAAGATGCAAACTATTGCCGGTATTCATTACAATTTCTCGCTGCCCAAATCGGTGTGGGAAGAATTACACACCGCCGAAAATAGCGAACTGCCACTCAAGACCTTTATCACTAATAACTACTTTGCTCTAATTCGCAACTTCCGCCGCTATGCTTGGTTGCTCATCTATTTATTTGGCGCCGCCCCGGCAGTATCGCGCTGCTTTTTAAACGGCAAACCACATCAATTGCAGGCATTGGGCGAGCACACCCTTTACGGGCCGCATGCGACCTCGCTGCGCATGGGTGACTTGGGCTATCAAAGCAACGCCCAGACAAACCTGCATATTTGCTACAATCATTTAGATTTCTATGTGGAAACATTGAAGGGTGCCATCACCACCTCGCATACCGACTACGAGGGTATTGCCAAGGAAGAGCAACTATCATCTGGCCTGCTCCAAATTGAAAACGAATTTTACAGCCCCATTCGCCCTAAACGTGTCACTGAAAGCGGCGAGATTCCGCTGGGCGCCCTCTGCCGTGGTGGCGTGGAATATATAGAAGTGCGCTGTATTGATGTAAACCCGATGTTGCCGGTGGGTATTAATGCAGAGCAAATTCGCTTTATTGATGCCTTTTTACTCTACTGCCTTTACCAAGATAGCCCGCCCTGTAACGACGACCACAACGCGGAGATCAGTCGCAATTTATTGACGATGGTGAATCGCGGTCGTGAACCTGGCCTAGAGCTCGAACAAGACGGCAGTCCGAGGCCACTGGTAGACTGGGCGGAAGAATTAATCGGCGAGATCGGTCGAGTTGCCGCCCAGCTAGATTCTGCCCACAGCAGCCATGCATATAGCCAAAGCTGCGAAGCGCAACTTGCCAAGGTTCGCGACGCCAGCCTTACGCCGTCGGCACAAATTTTGGCGGCGCTAGAAAAACGTAACGACAGCTACTATCACTACGTCATGGAAGAATCGCTGCAACACGCCAAGGTTTTTCGCGAGCATGGCCTTAGCGCCGAAGAGAGCAAGCGCTTTGCAACAATGCGTGAAACCTCGATTGCTGCCCAAGTAGAGGTTGAGACAGAGCAAAGCGAAAGCTTCGACGAATACCTCAGGCGCTTTTATAAGCAATATCAAGATCTGTGAATTATCTCGCTCACTTTCATTTGGCCCACCAGTTGGCAAACCGCACTGGCTTAGATCAACAGGGCCTACTGATTGGGGGGCTGCTAGGCGACTTTGTTAAAGGTCCACTGCAGGGTAATTATCCCGAAGCATGGGAAATTGGCATTCGCCTTCACCGCCGCATAGATGCACTCACCGACAGTCATGCACTGGTTGGGGAGTGTCTCGCAATATTGCCAGCGAACTATCGTCGCTATGGCGGCATTATGTTGGATGTGTGCTTTGATCACTGCCTGAGCCTGCGCTGGAATGAGCTACATACCAGCCCAATTAATCACTTCACTCAGGATTGCTATCAGCAAGTACTCCTGAACAAAGGGGACTACCCGCGCGCGGCCGCACGCCAAATACATTTTTTGGCGGAATACGATGTACTCAGTAAAATGAACAGCTGGGATAATATCGAAGCCATGCTGGCCAGCATCGCAAGGCGAGTGCCTCGAGAAAATCCCTTGAGTCGCTGCGGTGCTGAACTCGCGCTTCACCTTCCTTTTATAGAGCAGCAGTTCCTTGCCCTATACCCGGCGTTACAGGAGCAATTATTTGAGGAATTTAGCAGCTTATCTATGACTTAAAAATTGATTGCAACTGGCACCAACTGCCACCACCGAGGTCGTACTTGTCAGTATTTACGCAATCCCCTACTGTATGGCGCTCACGGAGAGAGAAAACCCTATGTCACTGACGTCCCGATGGATATACGCTTTTATTGTTATCTGCTGCACTGCGCTGCTAGCGTATGCACTTTACACCCAGCATTTTGATGGTCTGCACCCATGCCCACTGTGTATTACACAGCGCGCCTTTTTTGTTCTGACCGCCCTCATCGCCTTAATCGCCTTAATCGCTAATCCCCACCAAAAAGGCCGCTATGTCAGCACCGGACTAATGCTGGCAACCACCATTGCTGGCGGCTCAGTGGCTTATCGCCAAGTGTGGTTACAAAGTCTGCCACCAGATCAGGTGCCTGCCTGTGGTCCTAGCCTAGAGTATATGTTTAGCAATCTGCCCCTTGGTGAAGCCTTTAGCACCCTGATGTTGGGCGATGGCAACTGCGCAGAAATCGTTTGGACACTGTTTAGTTTCAGTATGCCCAACTGGTCACTATTCGCCTTTATCGGCTTGAGTGCTGCCGCCATTGTCAGCGCACTACCGATGCTAAAACGCTAATGCTAGCCGGTTTTTTAACGCTGCTTAGCTGCCAACTGCTGGGCGAATTTATACAGCGCACATTGGACCTGCCACTGCCGGGTCCGGTTATCGGCATGTTACTGCTATTTATTGGCCTGTGTATCAACGGCAGTGTGCCAAAAGATTTGGAAACCGGTAGTCAGCGCTTAATCGAACTACTGCCCATGCTTTTGATGGCACCGGCCGCTGGGGTATTTTTTCTGGGCGCAGGCTTTGCTGATCAATGGCCGGCGTTTATTGCCGCCGTCACTCTTGGCACCGTAAGTACTATTATATTTTGCGGCTTATTAATCCGTTTTTTACACAGCCGGAATAAACAGTCATGAGTGCTATAATTTACGGTCCCCTATTCGCTATCACCCTCACCCTACTGGCTTACCAAGGGGCAATGTTTCTGTATACAAAAAGTGGTCGCGCCTCCATTTTGCACCCCACCATTAGTGGTGCCACTTTAATTGCGCTGGCATTGGTGCTGATGCAGCAGGATTATCACGCCTATTATAGAGATGTGAATTGGCTGACCTTTTTACTAGGCCCCACCACCGTCGCCCTCGCTGTACCGCTTTTCAGACAGCTGCATTTACTGCGAAATATGGCCAGCACCTTACTGATTACCGTGACTACCGGCGCCATTTTCGCGTCAACGTCAGCGCTGATAATCGCCTGGTTTTTTGGCGCTAATCGAGCCACCTTGTTATCACTCACTACTAAATCGATTACCACGCCCATCGCCATCACCGTGACGGAAGATCTCGGTGGTATAACCACTATTGCAGTGGCCTCGGTGATTCTCACCGGCGTGGTGGGCATCACCACCATTACCTGGTTATTTAATAAGTTAGATATTCAAGACGACCGTTTGTGGGGCTTTTGTCTCGGCCTTTCCGCGCATGCCATTGGCACCTCACGGGCCTTTGAACGCAGCCCAGTGGCAGGTGCATTCTCAAGCTTGGCCCTGTGTTTAACCGGCACCTTCACCGCCGTATTCGTGCCCTTTGCGGCTGGCTGGTTTTTATAAACCAGTCAGTATTAGCTTTCTCGTCGGCGTCTAATCAAGACCACCCATGCACATGTATTTCACAATTTGGTACTCATCAATACCGTAATACGAACCTTCGCGACCAAAGCCAGATTGTTTTATCCCACCGAAAGGTGCCACTTCATTTGAAATTAAGCCCGTGTTAATTCCCACCATGCCGTACTCCAGCGCCTCGGCCACCTTCCATACGCGAGCAATATCGCGGCTATAAAAATAACTCGCCAAACCAAACTCAGTATCATTGGCGAGTCGAATCACCTCATCATCACTGTGAAAACGCAGTATCGGCGCAACCGGCCCAAAGGTTTCCTCACGAACAATAAGCATCTCTTGGCTTACTTCAGTAAGCACCGTTGGCTCAAAGAAACTACCTCCAAGGGCATGACGCTTACCGCCACTTAAAATCTTGGCACCCAAACTTAGCGCGTTTTCAATATGCTGCTCAACCTTCAACACCGCGCCTTCGTCAATCAGCGGCCCCTGTGACACGCCCTCGTCAATGCCATTACCTACTTTAAGCGCAGCCACAGCCTTAGCCAGTTTTTCAGTAAAACTGGCATAAACTTTATCGTGAACATAAAAACGATTGGTACACACACAGGTCTGCCCGGTGTTACGGAATTTAGAGGCCATTGCACCTTCAACCGCCGCATCCAGATCAGCATCCTCAAACACAATAAATGGCGCATTGCCGCCCAGCTCTAACGACAATTTCTTTAAGGTCGGAGCACACTGTTCCATTAATTTTCGGCCCACCTCAGTAGACCCGGTGAAGGACAACTTGCGTACTTTAGGGCTGGATGTGAACTCAGCACCAATTACCCGCGGCTTACCGGTGAGAACATTTAAAACGCCAGCAGGTATGCCCGCCTCTTCAGCCAAAGCCGCCAATGCCAGTGCCGTAAACGGAGTGGAATCCGCGGGCCTGACTAACATGGTACAACCTGCAGCTAAGGCCGGCGCGGCCTTTCTGGTGATCATGGCGGCCGGGAAATTCCACGGTGTAATGGCCGCACACACACCCACCGGCTCTTTGACTACTATCAGTCGCTTATCGCTCGCTGGGCTCGGAATAACATCGCCGTAGGTACGCTTGGCCTCTTCAGAAAACCACTCGATAAAGGACGCAGCGTACTGAACTTCACCCCGCGCCTCGGCAAGGGGCTTGCCCTGCTCTGCGGTCATAATCTGGGCGATATCTTCGGCGTTAATCTGAATTAAATTAAACCAGCGCCGCAGATAAGCGCTGCGCTCCTTTGCTGTCAGCTTGCGCCACGGACCCCAAGCCAATTCGGCAGAATCGATTGCAGCGCGGGTCTCGTAATCGCTAAGACTGGGAATAGTGCCCAGTACCTTGCCATTCGCCGGGTTGTAAACCGAGATGGTTTCGCCAGATTCTGCGTTGAGCCACTGGCCATTGATATAAGCTTGCTGGCGAAATAATTCCGGTCTGTTAAGTGTCAACATAGTGTGAACCCGAGTAAAAATAATGGTGGCATAAGACGCATCATCCCATAATATTAAGGCATGCCGTTGAATATAGCTGATACATGAATTTCTGGATCTTAGCGATGCAGAGCAAGCCTATAAAATATCAAACTAAATTATTATTTCCAGAACCTAGCTAAATCGAAACTCAGCAAGGCGGACAATAGTTGATCTTCTATGCTAGCAATAATACAGCTAATCCGTTCTAAAACGGCCAAAATACCTTAGGTATCCGGCCCTGCTGAAATAATGACGCTACGTCCATTCCCACTGCAACACCGGCGTGAACAAAAAATCCGCCCCATATTGATCTAGAGCGCATAGCTAAAATGCCTAAAAACAAGCCGAAGGCAATTGCCCCAAACGCTTCTGGCCATAGCTTAGGAAAATGAATCATCAAATACGGTACGCACATTATCCACACCGCATTTGCACCTACCGCAGGGCGTAATGCTTGAAGGACAAAGCCGCGGAAAAAAAATTCCAAACAGATAAATTGTGTTAAATACAATAACTCCCAGGCAATAAAATCGAACCAGCTGCGTCCAGCCTGTTTATAAAAAGGGTAGTGAGCCAAGAACTCGCGATTAAACGACGCAATCGCAATAAACACCAAGATCGGTGACAGCAGCAATACATAAGCTCGCCAGTGTTGGGAGGTCTCGTTCAAACGCCAGCCGAAATTAACGAGGCGGTCGCGAAATAGATATTTAATCACCAGGGCTGGAATAAGCACATAACCAACAATATGCCACGACGTCCACCAGGCGTAGGTCGCCAACTCAAGAAAGCCGGTTTCACGAATTTTTAAATTCCAGTAGCTGGGTGCTTTTTCAGTCACCTCACTGAAAATCCGCAGCGCGTCTAAAAACACACTGAAATACTTCAAGTAGTGAATTAGCAATAAGCATAATGATACGCAAGCCAGCACTGCAAACACCCTTCTCAAGGCCTGCGGTCTGTTCAGTGTATAACTTGGAGGCGACGCATCAATGTCATCTAAAACCTGCAGAATGCGCCGTGGATGTAATGCCTGAGGGAATGTAAGTGGGGCGGCGCGTTTCATTCGTTACTCTAGGTAGATTTATCTAAAGAATTGTCCGGCATTCTATCTGCACGGTGTGACAAATAGCGACGTAAATTCGGACCCAGACTAAGACCGTCAAGACCAAGCTATTTCTATGGTGCTATAGTTACCGCCGACATTATATAGGTAGTGACGAAGGAGCCTAATAAGCTATGTTTCATGTTTAAGAAATCTGTATTGTTACTAAGAAACCTTGTATACAGCACATTGAGTCTCATTCTGTGTCTGTATCTAAGCTGGCATGTCTTATTTAACGTCGATTTTTTCTATGGCTTTTGGCATAACAATATTGGTATTGCTGAAACCATCGCCGAAACCGGCCCTCAAAATCCCTACCGCAGCGGCTTTGAGAACACTGACCGCGCCCAGCGAATTGCCATATTCCAGCAGATTTGCCAAGCTGTCACCCAACAAGGGCATGGCTTACAAGACATTTACTATTCACCTAGGCCAAATGTCAAAATACCGCTACTGCTTCACGCCGAGATAGTGCATCTGCAAGATGTATCAAACCTAATCACCCTCACCCAGAAATTAGAGCCTTATATGCTTTCGCTGTGGCTTGGTCTGGTGGCGCTATTCATGTTCCGATCATGGCCGCTGCCCAGCTATATCGAATTACTCGCGGTAAATGCAGTGCTGCTAGTGAGCCTTGTTATCGCAGTCATATCGGTGGGATGGGTAGAGGTTTTTTATGCGGCGCACCGCTGGATATTTCCCGATGATCATCAATGGTTCTTTTTCTATCAAGAATCACTGATGTCGATGATGATGCAGGCGCCAGATCTATTTCTATACATTGGAATTAGTATGGTCCTTTTGGCAGCTGCTTTTTTTGCGCTGATACACCCTAGCCTACACTTCATCCAAAAGAAGATAGCCACCACTTAAAGACCAAGCCGGCGCAGGACTATAACGCTCTGGCTATATTCCGCGCTCAGCGAACATCACTGTATGTCCGAAATTCTACAGTGAATGTCCGCCTTCCACATATAATTTTGCGTATCTCACTATATGATTGGACGATGCACTCCCCGCGCTCATGACAATAATAGGAATATTTTATGGCTAATTCAGATTCTGGCGACAGCGCAAACTATACAGAAACCAAAATACTGATTGTCGGCACGGGCTTTTCCGGTCTAGGTATGGCTATCCGCTTAAAAGAAATGGGCATCGATGATTTCACTATCATTGAGCGCGCCAAAGATGTCGGCGGCACCTGGCGTGATAATAACTATCCGGGCGCGGCTTGCGATGTGCCATCTCATTTATATTCCTTTTCCTTTGAGCCGAATGCCGAATGGTCACGGGTCTATCCCAGTCAGCCCGAGCTAGAAACCTATTTACAAAAAGTCACCGATAAATATGAGCTGCGCTCACATATCTGTTTTGATCACACCCTCAGCAAGGCCACCTATGACCAAAGCACCGGCCAGTGGCTGGTCAATACCAGCGGCGGCGATTTCAAAGCGCGTTTTATTATCAGCGGCAACGGCGGTTTAGCGGAGCCAAAGCTCCCAGACATTCCGGGCGTAGAAACCTTTGCCGGTCATCACTTTCACTCGGCGAGCTGGGATCACGACTATGCATTGGCTGGTAAACAGGTCGCGGTTATCGGCACCGGTGCATCGGCTATTCAATTTGTACCAGAGATTGCCGGTATACCTAAGCAGCTATCGGTCTTCCAGCGCACACCCAACTGGATAATTCCCCGTGGCGACCGGCCCTATAACCGTTTTGAGAGGTGGCTGTTCAAGCGTATCCCCCTCGTTCAAAAAATCGTTCGCGCCAAGATTTATTGCCAAAACGAAACCCGTGTACTGGGTATGGTACTTCATCCCGCACTGATGAAATTATTTCGGCGCGCAGCGACAAAGCATATGCAGCGTCAGGTAACAGACCCGTTGATGTGGCCCAAACTAAAGCCTAACTTCCCGGTTGGCTGCAAACGTATTCTCATTTCCAATGGCTGGTATCCAGCCCTCCAAAAACCCAATGTAAATCTTGTGACCGACGGTATAAAAGAAATTCGCGAACACAGTATTGTCACCAACGACGATGTCGAGCGGGAGGTTGACTGCATTATTTTTGGCACCGGCTTTTACGCCACCGACAACCCCATCGCCGGTAAAATTTACGGCCGCGATGGCCAGCAATTGGCAGAGGTATGGAAAGACGGTGAGGAGGCTTATTTAGGCACCACCGTTCACGGCTTCCCGAATTTCTTCTTTATTGTTGGCCCCAATGTCACCCTAGGTCACAGCTCAATGGTCTATATGATCGAAACTCAAGTGAATGCGATTAGCCGCGTGCTAAAGATCATGGAAGAAAATAGTTCAATAACTGTCGAAGTGAAATTAGACGTACAGCAAGAGTACAATAAAGGCCTACAAAAATTATTAGGCGGCTCAATATGGGCGACCGGCTGCGACAGTTGGTATAAGCATCGCACCGGTAAAATAACCCAATTATGGCCTGGATTTACCTTTACATTCCGACGCCGGAACCAAGATTTTAAGCTTTCAGATTATCATTTTGATTCTCTAACTAATAACAGTTAGGCCAGATTTCATAACAGCAAAATACGATTTCGACATAATTATTATTGGCTCTGGATTTGGCGGTAGCGTTTCGGCTTTACGCCTTAGTGAGAAAGGCTACTCCGTTGGTATAATAGAAATGGGCCGGCGCTGGGATGCGTCTAATATGCCCTCGACAAACTGGAAAATTTGGAATTTCATGTGGCGGCCACTGCTTGGCCCGCGTGGATTTTTCAAGCACGTTATGGTGTTACACGGCAACGCCGTGGGCGGCGGGTCAGTAACCTATGCCAATACCCTACTGGTTCCACCCAATTCCGTTTGAACTGACGGCAGCTGGACCGGTTTAGATAATTGGCGAGCGGTAATGCCAGATCACTAGGCAACCGCCCAGCGTGTGTTGGGTGTAAATACTAACAAACGCCCCGCCGCCGCAAATTTTGCCCTGAAGAAAATGGCGATTGCCCAGAAAAGACACCACACCTATTATAAAACCGAAGTCGGCGTTTTCTTTGGTGATGACGACGATACCACCGGTGGCAAACGCTATGCTGATCCGTATTTTGACGGCGAAGGCCCCGACCGCTGCAGCTGCATAGGCTGCGGCAGTTGCATGACGGGCTGCATCCATGACGCGAAAAACTCGCTGGATAAAAATTACCCGTATCTTGCCGAGAAAAAGGACGCCAAGACCTTGTTGCACTGCCAAGTGAATGCTCGGGCGACGACGTTTAGCTTTTTATACAGAGTCATCTACGATGGCGTGAGTGCCGAAGAGGTCAAGCGTGACATGAATACGGTATGGCAGCCCAATGAAGTTTGGCGTGACTTCATCTTCGCAGCCTTAGAGTCATACGGTAAGTCGGTGGATGAATGCGAGAGCTGCGATTGGACACCTCCTCAGCGTTATTCTACTAGGCAGGCATTGGTAAGGGGGAGTGAGCTTGTGTAAAATCTATTTGACTGCGTATTCTTGTACGCATAGCCTTTAGTTAACGCTTATTTGAACAAAAAATACCTTAGACGCCAATAGAAACAAAAAAAAAGTGCTATGTCTCATCACTGTGCCGATAGAAATAAATCCTCTAAAGGTAGCCAAGAAGTGCATGAGTCATCATGCGGCTATCTGCCCCAAGCCGGAGACCGCCTAGAGCTCGGTAATCACCCTAATTGTCAATCTGCGGTTGTCGCAGCCAAGCGCGTTTAACCCCAGTCTACTGGTTGCTCTATAGGATGTCCTGATTGGTAGACAGGCTAGAACATTTGAGCGGCAGCATCATTATTTCATGGCGCTGCAACATTCTCAGGAGGACTTTGGTAGTGGCTCGCTAACGACACAAAGTCACGTAAGTACTCCGTATGGGCATCTGATTGGCGAGCGCCTAAATAGATCTGTTTGGCGATGCCCTCCTCCCCTAGCCGAACAGCAACTAAATTGAGTTTCTCCGCATATTCTGCTGCTAACCAGCGCGGCAGTGCGGCGACTCCACGGCCACTGGCCACCATTTGCAGCATGATATCTGTGGTCTCAATGGACTTATGTTTCCTTGGGCTGATACCGGCCGGCGTTAGAAATTGCTTATAAATATCGAGCCTGTCTATTTTAACTGGGTAGGTAATAAGCACTTCGTTTTGCAGATCTGACGGTTTAATGAATCCTGCCTTGGCTAGCGGGTGACTGCGATGCAGGACGAGGACTTGCTCGTAGTCGAATACGGGTTCGAATGCCAGCCCTGTCTTGAATAAGGGATCAGGTGTGACAAGCAAATCGATCTCGTGCCCAAACAGTGCGCCTATGCCGCCAAACTGAAATTTCTGCTTCACATCGACATCGACGTCGGGCCATTTCTCCAAGAAGGGTGAGACTACTTTCAGCAGCCATTGGTAGCAGGGGTGGCACTCCATGCCGATTCGTAGTATCCCGCGTTCGCCTTTTGCCATCTGATACAGCCGTTCATCCGCGTGCTCTAGCTGAGGCAGCAAGCGATTGGCCTCGGCCAAGAGGAATTCCCCTGCCTGAGTTAAACGTAATTTACGTCCTTCGCGCAGCCATATAGGCGTGCCTATATTTTGCTCTAGCTTGCGTATCGTATGACTTAGCGCCGACTGAGTGAGACATAGCTTTTTTGCCGCGGCAGTTAGCGACCCAAGTGTCTCCGTCTCTTTAATAATCGTTAGGTGGATTCGTTCTAGCATGGGCATCCATGAATTTAAATAATTGATAGGTGAAAACATACCATTATTTTTCATGAACATGTAGGTCTAAAATCGCCGCACTTTAGTTAGCCGACACAAACAGGTAGCTCCATGGCATTAATACACAATCTTGGATTTCCCCGCATTGGGGCAAAACGCGAACTCAAGTTCGCACTCGAGTCTTACTGGCGCGGCCAGAGTGCTCAAGCCGAGCTCATTACGCTGGCAGCCGAGTTAAGGCAGCAGCATTGGCAGCATCAAAACTTCTTGGACTTGGTTCCTGTAGGCGATTTCTCGCTATACGATCAGGTACTTGATATGAGTTTTACCTTAGGGAATCTGCCCGAGCGCGTGCAGGGCTTTGCGGGTGATACGCTGGATAATTACTTCCGCCTGGCCAGAGGGCGCTCGGTGGAAGCACCGCAAGAGACAGCTTATTGCTGCGGAGTCGCTGCTGGCGAGATGACTAAATGGTTCGATACGAACTATCACTATATTGTCCCTGAGTTCAGTGCCAACACAGCATTCGAGCTCGACGCATCAAACCTGCTAAATCAAATACAAGAGGCGAAGACTCAAGGTTTGAACGTAAAGCCTGTCATCATTGGCCCGGTCACTTATCTATGGCTTGGCAAGACTAAGGATGACTCATACAAACTGGCGCTCCTTGATCGGATCTTACCTGCCTACACTCAGTTGCTTACAGCATTAGCCGAGAAGGGCGTCGAATGGGTGCAAGTTGATGAGCCAATATTAGTGACTCAACTGTCTGAGGACTGGCATCAGGCCCTCGAAAAGTCTTATGAGCACTTGAGATCTGCGCCCATTAAAATTCTGCTTGCGAGCTATTTTGGCACCCTGCAAGACAATCTACAGACGCTCTGTTGCCTGCCGGTAGCCGGCGTGCACATTGACGCTGTGAATGCCCAGCATGAAGTGGAGCAAGTAGTAGACTCCCTAGGCAGTGATCAAGTGCTGTCTTTGGGCATTATCAATGGCCGCAATATCTGGAAGACAGACCTTAACGCAACGTTGGATTGGCTTGAGCCCATTGCTAAACAACTGCAAGAGCGGCTATGGCTATCACCATCCTGTTCTCTATTGCATGTGCCGGTAGATCTAAACAGTGAAATGGGTATGGATGGAGAAATTAAAAATTGGTTGGCATTCGCGGTTCAGAAACTCGAGGAGCTGCAAACGCTAAAGTCCGCTATCAACTGCGGTCGCGCGAGTGTGCACGACGCCTTGGAATGCAACCGCGCGGCCCTTGAAAGCCGCAAACAATCCGAACGAGTTCATAAGCCCGAGGTGAAGTTGGCAGAGAAGCGCATCACGGCCCAGCTTGGCAATCGAAAAAGCGCCTATCCACTGCGTGAGTCACTGCAGCGCAGCAAACTGAATTTACCTGCATTTCCCACGACAACTATTGGCTCATTTCCTCAGACCCAAGAGATTAGAACCGCGCGCTTGCAGTTTAAAAACGGCGATATGAAGCAAGGGCAGTACACCGCCAGAATGAAGGAAGAAATTTTCCGCAGCGTTCGCGAACAAGAAGCCCTAGGGCTCGATGTATTCGTGCACGGTGAGGCCGAACGTAATGACATGGTGGAATACTTTGGCGAACAATTAGAGGGTTATATTTTCAGCAAATTTGGCTGGGTACAATCCTATGGTTCACGCTGTGTGAAGCCACCAATTCTGTTCGGCGATATCAGTCGCCCGAAGGCGATGACAGTGGAGTGGACGCGCTATGCTCAGTCACTGACAGACAAGCCCATGAAGGGAATGCTAACAGGTCCCGTCACAATTCTTAATTGGTCCTTCGTGCGCGACGATCAACCGCGCTCGGTTTCTTGTTATCAATTGGCTTTGGCCATTCGAGAAGAAGTTCTGGATCTTGAAGAATCAGGCGTGTCGATAATTCAGATTGATGAGGCGGCACTGCGCGAAGGTCTGCCGCTGCGCCAATCACAGTGGCAGGAATATTTGAGCTGGGCGATTGACGCGTTTCGCATCAGTGCTAATGGCGTGGCAGATGCTACACAGATTCACACCCATATGTGTTACTCGGAGTTCAATGACATCATCGCGGCCATTGCAGAAATGGATGCGGATGTGATCACCATCGAGACTTCACGCTCAGATATGGAATTACTGGATGTGTTTGACGATTTCAATTACCCCAATCAGATCGGCCCAGGAGTGTACGATATTCATTCGCCGAATATTCCTAGCGTCGCACAGATTGTAGGGTTGATGGAGAAAGCTGCCGAACGAATTCCGATAGAGCGTCTTTGGGTCAATCCAGACTGCGGTTTGAAAACACGTCACTGGGATGAAGTGCTTCCCGCCTTAAAAAATATGGTGGCAGCGGCAAAGACGCTGCGCGCTACGATTAAGTAACATTTATTATATTCCGCAAACATTCAACGTTGGCGGAAAGTTGAAGCAGTAGGACACTGTGCTTAGGTCACTTCTTACGAGCAAGTATTCGTGCTTGCTTTTAGGATGCGGCCTAACTCTTATTCTAAATAGATTTAAAGGATACAATAGCTAGTGCATAGCGATATTCACAAAGCCTAAACTCTGCGACCTTGCTTGCGCAACATTCCCGGGGTTTGGCCACTCATACGTTTAAAGGCCTGTGAAAAACTGGAAGCGTCTGCGTAGCAGAGTCGCTCGGCGATTTGTTCTACGCTGAGCCGGGTTCCGGTCAACATTTCTTCGCCCAGTGTCATGCGGATCTCATCCACTAGTTGACGGAAGGAAGAGCTCTCAGCAGAGAGCTTTCTGCGCATGGTTCGCGACGACATACACAGTGATTCGGCCACTAGCTCCATCTCCATGGTCATGGGTCGCTGTCGCAGTAAGATGTCGCGCACCTTTCCCAACACCCCCTGCCTTGCCATGCGCTTGGCAACTAACTCGGAACACTGCTTATCTAATAAGGTGGCGGTTGCGTCGTTACCCACCACACGGGGCTCATCCAATAAAGTCCGCGGAAATATCAATTTATTGTGCGGCGCAGAAAACTCTACACGGCCATCAAACAGGGCTTCGTAAAGCACCCCATGGGGTGGACGGGCATGTTGAAACGTTACCCACTCTGCGCCTAATTTTAGCCCGCCCATCTCGCGCATAATAATCATTGCAGCATGAATTTCCCGCTCTATCGAGAACAACGCAATATCCCTAGGGACATTAGAGCTATCAAACACTAAACTGGCGTAATCGCCCTCCTCTTTTACAATAAACCCAGAAAAAACAAACGTTAGCTCCTGGTAATTTTGCGACAACGCCATCGCCTTGCGGGTAGTTGGGCTGCTAGCCAGCGCAAAGCCCCAAATACCATAGGTAGAAAGGTGATAGCGCCCGCCGGCCAATAAACCTAAGCCCGCCACATTCGGCAATTCAGCGAGTAAATTGCGAATAACCGCCATTTCACTGCTGGCCTCGACCACCGTTTCTGGATTAGTGATCCTCGCCTTATCAAGGCCGGTATCGCGGAGTAAGGCCGATAAACTTGCGCCATATTCCACGCCCAGCGCGACCAGGATTTGGACGCTGGTAACACTTCGACAGAAATTCCAACTTTTCATTCTTGTCCCCGCTAGTTTGCAGGTAAGCGACATTAAGAGTCGTATTGTTTACCTCTAGATAAGGCATCTTTGAAAACTGCCGGCTAGGGTATTTGGCGGCCACCAGTAATGTCCGAATTTCAACATAGCTTAGCAATTACACGCTGGCTCGTATAATACTTTCCGGACTGCAACTACCTACGCATGCAGGTAGCAAGCGCTTAATAGCAAGAGAATCGACTTAGACATCTTACTAAGCTAATACCGGTAAGCGGACGACCTAGGACTTACCTCACAAAACCTTCATCATCAACTTAGTGATCTTCTGCGTAACACCGCTAAATTGATCGATTCTTATTACGGGGTATTAAGTGCTGACTAGATTAGCCCAATTCGGCTTGCCAATTTGGTTTATTACCAGCTTTTCACTGTGGATCTGGCTTCCAACACCATTGCTACTAGCAATTACACCTTTTGTTAGTGCGGCGTTATTGACGACTATTGGCGGCATACTCGGCATCGCCCTCTACCAACTTTATAGTGGCAGGCATTATCGCCCTAAAAGCTTTTATAGCGCATTGGGCGCGGCGCTATTATCACCGCCTGTCGCCATTATTTTCGCCTATAAGCTAGTAATACTACTCAACCTATACCCACTTCGTGAACTTGCCGCACTCGCCTGGTTTTTAAGCTCTATGGGAGCCGTGCTGACTGTTATCGTGGTGCGCTTGATGAGCGATATTATCTCGGCGCAACCCCGCTATACCTATCAAAATCATCTGAACACCCAAGCCACGCCAAATCAAAAACTAATCTCGCAGCACGTCAAGCTAAAATAAAAATATAAGAGTTAAAGCCTGAGTTTAGGACAGTCAGCAGTTTAGTGCACAGCGATTATTAGGATAGGAACGCCATAAGCTTGCCAACGACATCACTGGCTTTGCCACGCGTATTTTTTAATGTCTGGTCACTATCATTTATTAGTCGAAACCAATAAAGCCACCTTATTGTGGGGCATAAAATTTAATAATAGTGACTACACCCAAGCATTTTCCTAGGATTTCCTAATAATTTTCGACTTCTGTGTGTCCCACTATATTTATAGGAGAGAAACAATGATATGTATTCAAAGTCTCTATAGACGACTATTATGTATAAATAATTTAAATCAAAAAAGGAATATGTATGTCAAATATATTGATAAAATCGATAGAAGAAATTCAAGAAATTGAAAAGTTGATTGCAAAGGACTTGCCTAATTATAGGAAAGCCTATAGTGATAGATCTGCTTGGCTAATGGCTTTTATTTCTGAACTGGCCTACATAAAATTTAATCCAATATTCAAAAATTCATCGAAAAAATATTTTATAGAGCAAATCTCAAAATTGGTAGCGGATAATGATATAAAAGCGCTAAACACTCTTATAGAAATTGTTGGTTATGATGCTGATGATGAAAAAAAGAAGTTAGAAAAAAATGTAAATATATTAAATCTTAAACTCATTAAAACATTTTCTATTAATGGCACAGAAGCAATATTACTAGAAAATGATAACTATATATTTTTAGGATTCAGAGGCACCGAAGCCACAAGTATTAAGGATATTAGGTCTGACGTTAAGGCAACTATCAAAACATGTGAATCTGGTGGAAAAATTCACACAGGCTTCGATGACGCCTTCAGCCAAGTAGCTGTAGAAATTCAGCAATTTTTAAATCAAGAGGAATTTAAAGATAAACCCCTCTTTATAACCGGACATAGTTTAGGCGGCGCACTAGCAACAGTTGCAGCAAAAAAACTAAGCCATAGGGGTGGCATTGCCTCTTGCTATACCTTTGGTTCACCTAGAGTTGGGAATGTTGATTGGTCAACCGGTATAAAAACTCCAATTTACAGAATAGTTAATGCTGTAGATCCCGTAACGATGCTGCCGCCTAGCGGTGTCACTATTGAACTTAGCTCTTGGGTACTTGGATTTATTCCTTATATTGGAACAACAATAAAAAAAATACTATTATCAAAACTCGGTGGCTATTACCATTGTGGCGACATGAGGTACTTGAGCATTGTCAAAGCCGGTGACTATACCGATGTCAACTTACTTTATAGCGTGAGCTTTATATTCAGAGTAAGAGCATTTATTAAGAATAGTATGCTTGGAAGCAAAATACCCACAGATCATTCTATAACCGTGTATAGAAATAAATTAAAGGTCATTGCAAATGAAAGGAATAAAGGCATATAAATAATTATTTTATCTCGCTATTAATATGCAATCTTAATGGATGCATCATACACCGACTGAAAATGAATACTGATATAAGTGAACTAGTAATCTAGAAGAAATAAAACTCTATTTTATTAGCATAATAATATTACACGGATAAAAAAATAGCCCTGAACACTACTATATATTTACAATGATCACACACGGATAATACTGATTAGCGGGGACAAGTTTTGTTAGTACCAGTAAAAGCTCTTCACACGGCTGTAAAGAATCTTAGGCTATGGACCTGGTAAGATTTGCCTTTTGCCAGGTCCAAGAAAAGTCTAGGTGAATATTCTTAGGCAGTAATTTTTTAATGCTGATCGCGTCGCAGCTTGAGCAACCATGAGCTTTTATTTTTTTCTGCGTCGTAAAAAACAGCGACCGTAAAGAAAAACATAAGTAAGACCACAATGTGAGCGGCTAAACTGATGCCAAAGTAATAGATGCTGCCAATATATAAAGCAAAGGTACCGCTCCACATCATGGCCAAGATAATCATAATGTATAGCCTGGAAGTGGGGTCAGGGATGTGTCTCAAGGGGTTTTTTTTGGAGTCAAAAACATATTTATATGAATCGTAAATTTTTAGTCCGATATTTTTCATCGCTATCTCCATTTCTTTTATTAACTAGCATGGTTAACTGTCATACGCTAGACTTTTGTTTTTAGATTTACAAACCATAATTTATGTACCACTATTTCTTGCTAAAAAACTGTGAATCAATCCCTATGATCGTCTTTACAGACCCTTATGTGCTGGATAAAAAACCGATATAAGATAAAAACCTTGTTCATTCAGTTAGTTGCCATATCGAACGCTGGATATATCTAATTTGGCTACCGAGATAGCATTTACATAAGCTGATGCGAGACTAAAATGTGACCAACTATTTGAGGCATCTAATTTCGCCAAACCGGCGAACAATTAGGAGTCCATAACGTTGTCAAAACATTCGATATAATATCTTTGACTTTCCCTGCTAATAACGGGGCAAGGACACCCTCATAGAATAAGTCATAACCGGAAAACCAGCAATAGCGGGGCTACTTTGCTATACCGTCCTGTTGTTATTAATATTCAGCGTCGCGCTAGTGTTGCCGTTTCGCTGGATTGACCCACCCGTTAGTATGGTAATGATCGGCCGCAGCTGGGAGCAACGCGACGTCGATTTTAAAATAAAGAAAGAATGGCTGAGCTGGAATGAAATTCCGCACCACGCTGCGCTGGCATTCGTGGTATCTGAGGATCAGAATTTTCCTAAGCACTATGGTTTTGATATTACGGCGATTCAAAAGGCCTTTGCCGAACGTGAGCGCCGCGTCAGATTGCCGCTGCTTTCAAATATCCGCTTGAGCAAACACCGCTAGTCCGATTTCAAGCTCCCACTCACAGTCAATAGTTATTGCTAAGGTCGACAAATAATGTTCTTCCGCTAGTATCCGTCATAATCAAGCGTTGTAGCAGCTACCTGCAAGCCCGCCAGCGAGCCATTGAGAGCTACGATATCAGGTGCTTAGCCGAATACATTATCTTCCTTCTACTAAGAGCGACATTAGCGCATCCAAGCGTTGTGACTTCGTGGCTGCGGGCTAACGCAGTATTAATCCCATACCTTTTGCGGCCAGCCCGAGGACACTGGGTTTTGATGAGATGCAATCCCTGAAATCAGCATAGATGAACAAAAGCGCATTAATGATACTAAGCCGCTAACAAGCCATTGTCCGATGGTCTTTACTCTGCCTAGCTAGCATTCTTTCAAATACATCACGAAGGCCCTGCGCTAAATCACGCTTTATTAAGCAAGCGTTAACACATCATTCTTGACACATCATCTTGTTAGTGATCGATCACTTCGATAGACAGCCACGGTTTATATACGGAAGTCGCGTAAAGCCTACCGCGATTTATATTCATAGTGTTTAGCAACAGCTACAGTGAGCTTACTAATTTAACCCTGTAGCCAGAATTTCTATATGGCGGTATGGAGTCCCTTTCCAGGGCCGCACTGCAGAAGTCTGGGAATTGTTTAAGCCCTATTAGTGCGTTACCAAAGCCATTTTGCCATGATCAGTGAATATTTGGGGTTCTCCCTTGGCTTAAGACCCTAGCGCTGTGTATTTGCCGCAACACACCATGCAAGCTACCATTAAGATCAAAATCAATAATGACCTGGGACAGCCGATGCGATTTTTAATGCTGCTAGTTGCCATAACCGCCACGATTTCAATAACCGGCTGTGAATCCACTTATTACAATGCCATGGAAAAAGTGGGCGTGCATAAACGGGATATATTGATAGATAGGATTGGTGAGGCCAAGAAAGCCCAAAAAAATGCTCAGCAACAATTTAAGGACGCACTAAGCGAGTTCCGGTCGGTGGTGAGCTTTGAAGGCGGCGATTTAGAAAGCAATTACAATCGCTTACATAGTGAATTCGAAGACAGCGAAACCGCTGCTCAAGATCTCACCAGCCGGGTTAATAAGGTAGAGTCTGTTGCCGATGCCTTGTTCGATGAGTGGCAAGACGAGCTCAAGCTATACGCCAATGATCGCTTGCGAAGCGACAGTGCCAATAAGCTGCAAGCCACCAAGCGTCAGTACAGCCGTTTAATTACATCTATGCGCCGCGCGGGGAAGAGTGTTGATCCGGTACTGAACGCGCTGCGCGATAATGTCCTGTATCTCAAGCATAATTTAAACGCCTCGGCGATTGGCGCGCTTAAAGGTGAGTTGGTCGGTATTGATCGTGATGTGCAGCAATTGCTCCGCGCAATGGAGGCTGCCATCAACGAATCTGACGCTTTTATTATGCAACTAAAATAGCGCCGGCATTTTAAGCGATGTCCAACGCCAATAAATGCCAGTCATACGCTATTGACCACAAGACATTTAGAGCTTAAAAAGGGCCATCTAAATTTGATGTAAGCAATTATGGCGTGGATATCTTTCGACATTTTTCGCACCCTGGGTTTTAGTGATACGCTGCAGCTAAAGCCTGACCAAATTTTCAAACACAAAGACGACATCAGCCGCGCCGACTGGGTTTTATTTCCTCAGTACTGGCAGCTCAACGCCTTGATTTATGGACTAAATGCCAAGGTATTTCCAAGCCAAGCCAGTTACCTATTGGGCCACAATAAAATTGAGATGACCCGCGCCTTTGAAGTTGTGGCGCCGGCCAATATTCCCCATACTGAAATTCGCGCCAATACCCCCAGTAATGCCGATGAGTTGTGGGAGCTGATGCTTCAGCCCTTTGTTGCCAAACTTCCCAAGGCCTCACAGGGTAGCGGCGTGTGGTTAATTCAAACTCGTAGCGATTGGAAAGCCTATTTGGAACGCAGCGATATTTTGTATGTGCAGGAGTACCTGCCCATTAATCGGGACATCCGCATTGAGATTATTGGCGACCAAGTCATTTGCGCCTATTGGCGCTTACAATCTGATCAGGGTTTTTATAATAACGTCGCCAAAGGCGGCGTAATTGATCATAGTCCGGTACCTACCCAAGCCATCACTTTAGCACTGCATTTGGCCACCAGCCTCGACATTAACCACGCAGGTTTTGATATTGCCATGGTGGGCGATCACCCCTATGTCTTTGAGTTTAATCGCCTGTTCGGCAATCAAGGTCTTGACGGCGGTGACAAGAAAATTCGTGAAGCGATTATTGATTACCTAAATCGCCAACAGCAACCAACCCGCCCAAACTTCCCCAACGCCCCAGCCAACGTCGACAAACCCCGGCCTAGGGCCGCGTAAGCTCGCGCTTACAGAGCTAAAGCGTCTTCGCTCTCTACAGGCCGATGCCTAAGGTGTACCATAACGACCAGATTGTTTATTGAGGCCATCATTTTATGCACGCTGCAACGTCCTTCATTCGCCGCCACTACACCATATTAATTTTACTATTCGCCACCTTGCTGCTGTCCGGCTGCGGTATTAATAATATTCCGCGTATGGATGAGGAGGCTAAAGCTTCCTGGGCTCAAGTGGAAAATCAATATCAGCGCCGAGCAGACCTTATTCCCAACTTAGTGGCAACCGTGAAGGGTTTTGCTGCTCAAGAGCAAGAAACCCTGACGGCGGTAATTGAGGCGCGCTCAAAGGCAACGTCGATACAGATAGATGCCAGCACCCTCGACAATCCTGAGCAATTAAAGAAATTTGAAGCGGCGCAGTCGCAGCTTAGCGGCGCACTCAGCCGTTTGATGGTGGTGTCTGAGCGTTACCCAGATTTAAAATCCAATCAAAACTTCTTGGCCCTACAATCACAGCTAGAAGGCACTGAAAATCGAATCAGCGTAGCTCGCCGGGATTTTATTCTCTCGGTTGGCCGCTATAACACTGAGATTCGCACCTTTCCTGGCAAGATTTGGCACAGCATAATGTATAGCGACTTGAAACAACGGGAGCCATTTGCGGCAACCACACCCGATGCTGAAGAAGCACCGCAGGTTACGTTTTAATGAGATATTTCCTATTACTCTGCAGTCTTATGTTTGGTCTATCGGCTATTGCAGCCGAACCTGAGTTTCCGAAACTTAGCGGCCGAGTCGTGGATAATGCCCAGCTGCTATCCGCGGTAACAACCCAAAATCTCAATAGGCAACTTGCAGCTCAAGAGCAACGTACCGGCAATCAGCTTGTGGTCGTCACCCTCAACGATCTGCAGGGCTACGAGATTGCTGACTTTGGCTTTCAGCTTGGTCGGCACTGGGGTATTGGTCAAAAAGACAGCAATAACGGCGCGCTGCTGATGATTGCCAAGCAAGAGCGCAAAATGCGTATTGAGGTTGGCTACGGTTTAGAGGGCAAGCTGACCGACGCCCGCAGCGCGCAAATCATTCAACAAATTCTGAGCCCCGCCTTTAAAACCGGTGATTTTAATGGCGGTATTACTCGCGCGGTTGACGCGATGATTTTAGTCATAGACGGCAAAGCAGTGCCTGTAAGCAACAAACAGAACTCAAGCAAAAGCTCTCCACCTGCGCTGGGCTTGCTAATGTTTATAGCCGTTATATTTATGATGATGGGTGGCGGCGGTCGTGGCCGTGGCCGTGGCCGAAGCGGCCTACTCGGTGGCTTGCTGCTGGGGTCGGCCTTGAGTCGCGGCGGTAGTGGCGGCTTTGGCGGTGGTGGTTTTGGAGGCGGTGGTTTTGGCGGCGGCGGTGGCGGCTTTGGCGGCGGAGGTGCTTCTGGCGGCTGGTAAGGCTTCGTCTAATCTCCTTGTTCATCCTCCCCACTATTCAAACAAACAGAGTGATTTATGGCTTTATTAAACCAACAGGAACAGGCGCTGGTCACAGAGGCCATCGCCAATGTTGAGCGTATTACCGACGCTGAGTTAGTGACGGTACTAGCGCCTCAGGCAGACGACTACACCTACATTCCTTTGCTGTGGGCTAGTGTCTTGGCCCTGCTACTGCCGAGCGCAGTGAATTACTTTAGCCAATGGCTTGATATGCATCAGCTTATTTTAAGTCAGTGGGGTGGATTTGTTGCCTTGGCGATACTTTTCCGACTACCGCAAATTCAGACGCGGCTGATCCCTCGCGCGGTGCGTCACTGGCGGGCAAGTAATTTGGCAAGACGACAGTTTTTAGAACAAAACCTTCATCACACCAAGGGCGAAACTGGGATGCTGATTTTTGTCTCGGAAGCCGAGCGCTACGTGGAGATTTTGGTTGATCGAGGAATTTCGGCAAAAATTCCCGATGTCTATTGGGAGACTATGGTGAATCGGTTTACCGCAAGAGTTGCTAAAAATGAAACTGCGCAAGGCTTTATAGAGTGTATAGAATCCTGTGGGGAAGAATTACAGCGGCACATACCAGCCAGCGGCGAGAAAAACGAGTTGCCAAATCATCTAATTATTTTAGATTAACGCGGTTCGTGCTCTTCCAGACATTCATAGGAACCAGCGGCAAAATCACCGCAGATAAACGGCCTATTTTCATAAATTGTACATAGCATAGTGTTGCGGTCTAATGCCGCACACCAGCCATCTTCCAAGCGCGCCATTACCCCGCCGCCCCACTCATCACGCTGTATATATCTTTCGGGAACGCCTGTCTCGGTTATCAGCATCACTTCTAAACGGCAGCATGACGCGCGGCAACGATCGCACGTCATGCTGCTGTCTTCAATTATTGTGGCCGCAATCTTCATCTAGGAAACCTCCTATGAGCGCGCGCGAGTGCTGCACACTGCCAGCAAAATACCACTGCCAGCAAGATCTCGCGCAAAACCATGATAGACGAAGAATATCCGCCCATTATCAGTGCGGGGAGTATAGAAGCAAATACCCTGTAAATCAGGAGAGATCTACTTCTCAAGTGATATAGCTGAGATACCAGCGGCAAAAACAATAGTGTGGCTGACGCCAGTGACCACTGATCGCTGCCTATTAGCTTGCCTGCCGATAAGCTATTGGTATTGAAGAAATATAGACTGTAATTACAGTAAACGACCAATATGATCGGGTGTAAATGGCTTAAGTTGATCTATCAGACCGCCTTTTACCTTGTTAACCCAGTCAGGATTCGAGAGCAGGGAACGTCCAATCGCAATTAAGTCAAACTCATGGTTGTTCATTTTTTCAAGTAAGTTGTCGATGTTGGCGACATCAGCTCCCTCACCGCGAAACGAAGTAAGAAACTCTTGATTCAAGCCAACACTACCAACGCTGATAGTCGGCTTACCAGTAATCTTTTTGGTCCAGCCAGCCAAATTCATATCAGAGCCATCGAACTCAGGCTCCCAAAAACGACGCTGGCTACAGTGAAATATATCAACACCGGCATCACTTAGTGGTTTTAAAAATTCGGCCAACTCCTCTGGGGTATTCGTTAAGCGAGCTTCGTAATCTTGTTGCTTCCATTGCGACCAACGGAATACGATGGGGAAATCGTCACCACAACGTTCCCGCACAGCCTTCACAATCTCAATAGCGAATTGGCTGCGTGCAGCTAAACTGCCGCCGTATCTATCGGTGCGCACATTGGTCGCTGCCCAAAAAAACTGATCTATTAGATAACCATGAGCGCCGTGTATCTCAACGCCATCAAAACCAATTTTTTTGGCCTCGAAAGCGGCTTCGGCATAGTCGGCGACCAAACGTTCAACTTCTTCGATGGTCAGTGCCTCAAACACCTTCTTATTTTTTGACACCAAGCCAGATGGCGATGCCGACAACGCGTCAGGGAAGGGGCCCGTACCAGGGCGCCGAACCGCACCTACATGCCAGATCTGGGGCATGATTTTGCCGCCAGCAGAATGTACCGCATTAACAACTTTTTCCCAGCCAGCCAAGGCCTCCTCACCAAAAAAAGAGGGATAGCTAGTATTGTCGGTCGCTGCAGGATGGTTAATAAGTGTGCCTTCGGTAATGATTAAGCCAACACCACCTTCAGCGCGCTTGCGATAGTATTCGGCAACGTCATCAGTGGGAACACCGTTAGGTGAAAACCCGCGGGTCATAGGCGCCATCACAGTGCGATTAGCCAACTTAAGTTTACCTAGTTCAAAGGGCGTGAATAAAGCACTGGTGTTCATGTGGCTACCTCGAGAGAAGACTAAGAATGCATTTTGCTATTAGCTAGCTAGTATACTTTTATCAAAATAGAACACAATCAGCTAATATTACGAAATACCTTTGCTGGAATTGCAATAATGGACAAGCTTAAAGCGATGTATCACCTCTGCTGTATCGCCGAGGTGGGAAGCTTCAGTGCGGCGGCCAAGCTGGCAAATGTGCCGGTGTCGACGGTGTCTCGCAGTATTCAAGCTCTGGAGTCCGAGCTCGGCGCCGAGCTTTTAAAACGCAGTACTCGCCATGTGGCATTAACTGAAATTGGTAAGATTTATTTCAATGAGTCTAAAGACATACTTGCCGCTATCGATAGTGCCGAGGGCAGAGTAGGGAGCTACCAAAATGCACCGTCTGGCATATTGCGTATTAGCGCCCTACCCCACTATGCTGAATGTCGCTTGCTACCGCTATTAGAAGAGTTTCAATGTCGTTACCCGTAAATAGTGGTTGATCTCGAGCTTTCTAATCAAGCCTCTGAGCTCCACCGCGACGGCGCCGACATCGCCATTCGCGGTGGCCGTGAACCCGACGGCCGAGTTATTGCTCAACGGATAGAGGACAATACCCACCGCCTGTGCGCATCAATATCCTACATCAATAAATTTGGTACCCCACAAACCATTGCCGAGCTAAGCCATCATCGTGCTTTACTGTATCGCAGCCCAGCGCAAGTATTACATTGGCATGTTGAATCTCATGGAACATGGGAGTGCGTTGATATCAGTACCGCCCAAATCAGTAATAGCCTGCGTGTAATTCGTCAGGGCCTATTAACAGACCAGGGCATGGCGATGTTGCCGGCCTGGAGTATTGAAGAGGAAATAGCCGACGGCCGACTGCGGTGGGTACCGATGCAAGAAACCCTGTCGATTGTTGCAAGCCATCCCGCTAGCAGCATTTATATGTTGTATCAACAGCCGCAATACACCATTCCCAAAATAAAAGTTGCAGTCGACTATTTTAAAAAGAACCTCTAAAGGCACCGTCGGATCGCTTAAAACAAATCAACAGGTATAAGTGCTAGCGTGTAATTAAATAAAAAAATTATGACTAACCCTTATATTAAACCGATCGCATCACGAATTTTTAGTATGGAGATCATCGATAATCGCTTACGTAGCTTGGACTAAATAACGGGTCGATAACTCTATTTAAGGCGGAGATTCCCGCAGAAATATTATTTTATTTTTTACTACAAACACCCTAATTTAAAATATAGGGAGCGGACTCAGTAAGGTCGGCTGTATGATCCGACATTACATAAAAAAATATTTATAACACGCATAAAAATAATTCTGAGGCGTAATAGCTAACGATATAATATGAATTTATTTATCGTAAAAATTGTTTTTCACATTATTAAGCTGATCCAGCTAACTCCGGATTCTATCAGTCATCCTCTAGTGAATACTCTCAAATTTTATCCACGCCAACTATTAATGAAATCTGATATGCGTGTTAAGTACTTGCACTTACTTAGTACATCTGAGTTTGGGCAATAATCGGCTATCGACTACCTGATTCTATTTAGGCTTCATTAACCCTCGGTTTTTACGAGGTCTTCCAACCGATAATTCGAATATAACTTATTGTTTTCTAGTTCTAAAATAAATGCTCAAACTCAAAGTATTCTTACGAGGATACAGGAGAGCAAGATGAGAATTAATTTAAAGCTCCGCCATGTCTCAATTAACCAAGGGCTGGAAGAATATGTCCAACGGCGGATGGATTTCGCTCTAGCGACAAGATACTCGCAAACACGTCAAATCGATATCACGCTGTCAGATATAAATGGCCCACGAGGGGGTGAAGATAAGCGCTGCCAGGTACGAATCATGATCGCAGGCCAACGCGACATTGTCATCGACGATGTACAAGACAACTGGCAAGTAGCCATCGATAAAGCAGCAAGTCGCGCCAGCAAAACACTGACACGACGCTTGGCTAAATCGCGGAGCAAAATTAATCGACCTAGCGACCAGTCCTATGATTGGCCGGATACCTCAATTGAAGCTGAAACTGAAGACTATCTATCTGCAACGGGAGAACATTAATGGACAACAGAATGATTTATAAGGCGGCTGTGGCCGGCAACCCTAGCTCAACATACGCGCAGACCACAGTGCTTAGAAACACCTACATACTGCTTTCGATGACACTGTTATTCAGTGGCGCGGTAGCCGGTCTTTCTATGGCATTAAACCTGCCACATCCGGGTTTAATTCTGACTCTGATCGGATACTTTGGCTTGTTGTATGCGACATCAAAGTTCCGTAACAGCAGCCTAGGTATTGTCTGTGTATTTGCACTGACCGGCTTTATGGGTTTCACCCTCGGACCGATATTAAACGCCTATATGAGCTTGGCAAACGGCGGTCAAGTCATCATGAACGCTATGGGCGCAACGGGGTTTATCTTCCTTGGACTCTCTAGCTACGTTCTCACTACCAAGAAAGACTTCAGTTTTATGGGGGGCTTTTTAGCAGTTGGAATTCTAGTGGCGTTCCTTGCGGCGATAGGTGCCTATTTCTTTGAAATAGCGGCATTATCTTTAGCAGTCTCAGCCATGTTTGTGCTGCTAATGTCTGGTCTCATTCTGTATGAAACTAGCAATATCATCAACGGCGGTGAAACCAATTACATCATGGCAACGACTACACTTTTCGTCGCAATATTTAATTTGTTCACCAGTCTACTTCACCTTATGGGATTTATGAACGACGAGTAGACCTATTATAACGAGGTAATAACGATGAATTTACAGATATTACTTAAGCAGTTTATGGGATCTGATCAGGCAAAAGAACAGATCACATTCGGTCAAGGCAGCCCGCTTGGTCAGGCTAAAGATAGCATTAGTCAACTTACCTCCGGTTTTCCCGGAGGCCTCGCCGGCGGTGCAGCTGCCGGGGGCTTGGTCGCTCTTTTAGTCGGAAATAAAAAGGCCAGAAAATTTGCCGGAAAAGCAGCAACGGTTGGTGGCGCAGCCTTGCTAGGGGGCGTAGCTTACAGCGCGTTTAAGAACTGGAAGCAATCCTCCGATGAAAAACACAGCACACCGCAAATGCTGTTACCGGTTAGTCAAAGTAGCTTTGAGAACACCGCCACGCTCGACGACAACTTTCAGCTAACCCTGATTAAAGCCATGATAACGGCAGCTAAGGCAGATTCTGAGATTGATTCCAAAGAACAAGACAAGATTTTTGATGCCGTCGATAAAATCCCGTTGGCAGCAGAACTGAAAAGCCAGCTATTCGACTTACTGCGCAAGCCGCCAAGTATTGAGGAACTTGTTCACGAGACAAATACCCTTGAGCAAAAGGCAGAGGTTTACCTGATTTCTTGCTTCGCCATCGAGATAGACCATCCAAGTGAGCGCGAATATTTAAATCGACTTGAACAAGCCCTGAGATTACCCGCCGGCTTAGCGCAACATCTAGAACAACAATCAGCAGTAAGTCTCGCTTAGCAGCACCTCCTCAGCCCGGGCCTAAAGTGCGGGTATTGAATCCCTAAAGTAAGCAACACAATGGTGCTTTACGAAACGGCGAGATAAGCATTAAACTCAGATATTTATAAGAATAGACTGACTGGGCTGTCTATCTATCTATAAATAT
>JBKEFB010000014.1:0-39388 GCA_046712405.1 Zhongshania sp.
CGACTTCGACGGCTTTCCCCAAGGTCATTACTTCGTCAAAGCTGCTGCCGCCTTCGACAAGATCGAGCATGGATAGGCGGTAAATGATAATAAAGTTCTCACCGGTGGCTTCACGCACTCGTCTAACAATTTCCACTGGTAGACGCATACGATTTTCATAGGAGCCACCCCATTCGTCATCGCGATGATTGGTGCGCTTGGCTAAAAACTGGTTGATGAAATAGCCTTCAGAACCCATGACTTCGACGCCGTCATAGCCGGCCTTTTGGGCTAGCACTGCGGTGCGTATAAAGTCTTGTATTTGTTCTTCAATTTGATCCGCAGAGGCTGCTTCTGGCGTAAAGACATTTATTGGAGCGCGAATGGCTGATGGCGCGATAGGATTTTCGTTAAAGGCATACCGTCCAGTGTGCAAAATTTGTAGACAAATTTTGCCATCTGCGGCGTGGACGGCATCGGTGACAATACGGTGGCCGACGCAGTCGTCTTCACTGCGGAGCATTTTGGTGTGTTCGTGGGTTGCGGCGCGGATATTTGGCCCAAAGCCGCCGGTCACAATTAGCGATACACCGCCGCGGGCGCGCTCTGAGAAGAAAGCAGCCATGCGTTCAAAGCCATTTTCGACTTCTTCTAGACCTGTGTGCATGGAGCCCATAATCACGCGGTTCTTCAGTACGGTGAACCCAAGGTCTAGCGGTTTCAACATATTGGGGTATTGGCTCATGGTATTACGCTCCAGTGTCGTATTTGTGCCTAAAGTAATCACCGACAGGCTTTTTACTGTCGAGAATAGAAACTAGACGATGTCAAGTTCTTTGAGATTAACGTCCAATATAGACAGTGTCAAGATTGCTTGTTAAATTGTACACATGCTAAACACCCATAGATCGTTAATTGAACCTCAGCCATTGGGTGATAAGCCTTATCATCACGGGGATTTACGTCGCAAAATTCTTGATGAGGCAGCCCGCTTGCTAAAAGAACAGGGTGAGGTGGGTTTGTCTATGCGCAAATTGGCTCATAATCTTGGTGTATCACGTACCGCGCCTTACCATCATTTCGCCGATAAACAAGCACTTTTGTGTGGCGTGGCCGAGGAAGGATTTCGCCGCTTACGAGAAGTTGTTCGCGTGCAGCCTTATATGGAGGGTACAAAAATTAGTGAAGCGGCGGTGCGTGAATTTGTGCGACGTTATGTGCAGTTTTCCATTGATAACGCGGAATACTATGAGTTGATGTTCGGGGCGCGTCTGTGGAAGTCCCAGCAACTCACCGATTCGCTTAAGCTTGAGGCCTATGCTGCCTTTAAAGTCTACCTGGAGCACATTCGTACTTGGCGGCAGTCCATTAGTAATACCAATATTGATGCTTTGCGTTTTGCGCAGGTCAGCTGGTCTACCTTGCATGGTATGAGTCGTTTATTGATTGATGGTATTTATCTTGATGCAACGGCCATTAATGTGATGAGTGATGCCGCTGCGAAGATGTTTTGGCCGCAGCTCTCTATGCCAGCCTAGATCGTTATATAATCCTGTTGCCTTGAATTCTGCTCTTTTAGCTCTACCACGCTACTACTTGCCAAGGCTCCACACATCGCCGACACTCTTTGGCGATTTGTTTTCAATTGCGGCTGGTCGCTTCGGTCGCTGTCAGTAAGGAGTGTTCGTGTCAGCCATTATCAGTGTTCAAAATTTGAACAAAATATACGAGTCTGGATTTCAAGCCCTAAACGACGTTTCTTTAGATATTTTGCGCGGTGAAATATTCGCGCTGCTCGGTCCCAATGGTGCCGGCAAAACTACCATGATTAGCATTATCTGCGGCATAGTGCGTCCAAGTTCGGGCGTTGTTACTGCCGACGGGCATGACACCATCGATGATTTTCGAGCCGCTCGCAGCAAAATTGGCTTGGTGCCACAGGAGTTGTGTACGGATGGGTTTGAAAGTGTGATATCCACCGTGAACTTTAGCCGCGGGCTGTTCGGTCGTCCGCCGAATAAAGCGTATATCGAGAAAATTCTACGGCAATTATCCCTATGGGAAAAACGCGACGCTCGCATTATGACGCTATCGGGCGGCATGAAGCGACGGGTAATGATCGCCAAAGCATTGTCTCATGAGCCCGAAATTTTGTTTCTTGACGAACCTACTGCGGGCGTCGACGTAGAGTTGCGTCGGGATATGTGGGACATGGTGCGTGATCTTCGCAAGCGCGGCGTTACCATCATCTTAACCACGCATTACATTGAAGAAGCCGAAGAGATGGCAGATCGCATCGGCGTAATCAATCGTGGCAAGTTAATTCTTGTGGAAGAGAAAGATGCGCTGATGGAAAAACTTGGGCAAAAACAATTGCGGCTGCAATTGCAAAAACCGCTGCTTGAATTGCCTAATGAATTAAAAAGTTATCCCCTATCTCTCACCCATGATGGCCTAGAGCTGATATACCACTTTGATACCATGGGAGATCAAACCGGTATTGCAGATTTATTCCAACGCTTAAATGAACACGGTATCGACTACAAAGATATCCAATCTAAGCAGCGCTCCTTAGAGGAAATATTTGTTAGTTTAGTCACCGAGCGAGCGACCCTCGCGACGGAGGCTGCAGAATGAATATTAATGCGATAAAAGCGATTTATAAATTTGAGTTAAATCGAACTTTGCGCACTATTATGCAAAGTATTGCGTCACCAGTAATCTCTACCTCACTGTATTTTGTGGTGTTTGGATCAGCGATCGGTTCGCGTATGGTTGAGATTGACGGTGTGAGCTACGCGGCATTTATTATCCCCGGTTTGGTCATGCTTGCACTGCTCACTGAAAGTATTTCCAATGCGTCCTTCGCCATTTATTTTCCTAAATATAACGGTACAATTTATGAGATTTTGTCGGCGCCGATTTCTGCTAAAGAAATCGTATTAGGCTATGTCGGTGCGGCTACGACCAAGTCAGTGATTGTTGGTAGCATTATTTTAATTACCGCAAATTTATTTGTCGATTATCATATTGCGCACCCCTTTTGGATGGTGACTTTCTTAGTGCTTACTGCGGCTACGTTTAGTTTATTCGGTTTTATTATTGGTATTTGGGCAGATGGTTTTGAAAAGCTGCAGGTCGTACCGATGCTGATTGTGACACCGCTGACCTTTTTAGGCGGCAGCTTTTATTCAATTAGTATGCTACCTCCGCTGTGGCAATCCATCACCTTGGCGAATCCAGTGGTGTATTTGATAAGCGCCTTTCGCTGGAGTTTTTACGGCGTCTCAGATGTTAATGTGGGTGTTAGCGTGGCGATGATTTTATTATTTATGAGTCTATGTTTACTCGGTATAGCATGGATATTTCGCACTGGCTACCGCCTAAAGAGTTGAATATGATGTTAGCAAATATTTCCGCAGTGTTATTTGATTTGGATGGCACGCTCATTGATTCAGGCTTGGATTTCCAAGTACTGCGCAAAAACGTGGCGTGTCCGGCAGGCGTGGATATATTAAGCTATTTGGCTGATTTACCAACTCCTCAGCAACGCGCTGAGGTAGAGCAAGCCATACATGAATTTGAAATGACGGGCGCCGCATTATCCACATGGATGCCTGGTGCCGAAGCATTGCTTGAGACATTCGCTAGGGCGGGAATTGCCACTGGTATAGTGACTAGAAATACTCGCGCGGCCTTTGATGTGTGCAGCAAGCGCTTAGCTATACCGTCAATTGATGTTATTACCCGCGAAGATGCCCCTGCCAAGCCTGACCCTACTGGCTTACTGAATTTAGCCGCGAAGTTTTCGGTATTACCTGGAAACACCATTTACGTTGGCGACTATATTTATGATTTGCAGGCCGCCAGAGCAGCTGGGATGCACAGCTGCTTGTATGACCCTCGCGGTGACGCTAGCTTCGCGGATTTGGCGGATGTTCGTATCCGTCACTTCGATCAGTTGGCGATGCTCTTAAATGCGGATATTAATACTCGATAACAATTTTTCCAAAATGATGCCCTGTTTCTTGGTAGCGGAATGCTGCGCCGAGCTCTTCTAGACCAAAACTTCGATCGATTATCGGGCGTATACCGGAGATATTGAACGCTTTTACCAAGGTATTCTGCATGTCTACACTGCCAACAGAAATTCCCGTCATCCGCAGTTGCTTACTAAACATCTTGGGCAGCATTAATTCTGCGGTGAAACCGCCGAGAACACCGATGAGCGATATATGGCCACCGACGCGTGCGGCGTTGATCGAACTCGCCAGCGTAGCGTGACCGCCAATATCTAGCACATGGTCGACACCGCCGTCCGAGAGTTTATTAATAGTCGCCCCCCATTTTAGATTGCTTTTATAATTGATGACTTTATCTGCGCCAAGCTGCGTGAGTAACTCAGCTTTGCGGTCCGAAGACGTTGTCGCATAGACATAAGCACCTGCCGCTTTGGCGATTTGGAGTGCGAATACTGACACCCCGCCAGAGCCTTCTATCAGCACAGTGTCACCAGTTTGCAGTCGACCTTCAATAATAAGCGCGCGCCAGGCTGTGAGAGCCGCGCAGGGCATGGTTGCCGCTTCGACGTAGCTATAGCCGCGGGGTATTGTGGTCAATGAATCTTGCGATACGCATGATTTCTCGACCGCGCAGCCGTTAACGGTATCGCCTGTTACAGCCCAGGTTTTGGCTTTTGTGGCTTGGCCCTCCTGCCAGTTCGGAAAAAATGTCGACATCACTTTATCGCCCACCTGCCATTTGCTAACGCCTGCGCCTATGGCAATAACATCACCGGCGCCGTCAGACATCGGGATTCTGCCGTTTTCAACAGCAAGGCTGCCATTGGCGACGAGATAATCATGATAGTTTAGTGAGCTGGCCCGCCACTGAACCAGTATTTCGCCCTGTCTAGGCATGGGGTCTGGCGCGTCAGTGAAGGTTATGGTGTCTAGCGAGACGGGCTTATTAATTGATGCGACGCGCATTGTGGTTTCCAGTGTGGGGTGAATTTATAAGGGGCTTTCGCTGAGTATGAACGGAATCATAGCAAACTTACGGCTGTTCCGTATTTACGCTGCAAGTGTCCTGTATATTCTCTATAAAGCCTACTGCGCAGTGCCGTATAGCTGCTGTATCCTAGCGTTTGGAATTTAGAGGTGGTTATGAGCTTAGTGGAAGACTTTGTCGCACATTTGAAACTGGAGCAGATTGCCGACAATGAGTTCGTCGGCTACAGCCGTTATTCAGCGGCAAAGAATCATGTCTATGGCGGGCAGGTCTTGGGGCAGGCCTTGTTTGCGGCTAGCCGGGGGCTTGATGATCGTCAGTGCCATTCTTTAAGCGCACAGTTTTTGCGAGCAGGAAGCTTGGGCGGAGCGATCCATTTTAAGCGTGAAAATCTTCGTGATGGCCGTAACTTCAGTGTTCGGCGAGTTTCTGCGGTGCAGGCTGGGCGGGAGCTGCTAACGCTGGATGCCTCATTTCATATTGACGCTCAAGGATTTGATCAGCAGCCGGCCATGCCCGAAGTCTTGGGGCCGGAGTCGTGTCGCGCAATGATATCTTACCAGGATAACTTCCAATCGCTGGGCTTGGGTAGGCTCTATGATTTTTTTGTATCCCAGAGTATTTTTGAATTCCGTTGCCCAGAAATGCCCTCTTATTTAGAGTTGAGCAACCGTCCGGCGGTCCAGCGGATGTGGATAAGGGCCGATCAAAATATACCCACTGATCGAGGCTTGCAGCGCGTCATGTTGGCGTATATTAGTGACCATAATTTTATTCGCACTGCCTCTTTGCCTTATCGTCAGCAGATCGCTAAGCAGCCATCACAGATGGCGACCTTGAATCATTCCATGTGGATTCATCGCCACCTTAATCTTAGCGACTGGCACTTATACGACGTGCACAGTGCGAATTGTTTTGGCGATCGAGCCTTAGTGATCGGCCACATATTTGCCCAAACGGGTGAGCTGGTGGCAACTGTTGTGCAAGAGGGGCTGTTGCGATTACTTGATGGTGATGAACACGCGGCGTTTAGTGAGAATGCTTAAATACTGACGACAGAGATTTTGGATATTGATGCGGGCTCGACCACATTATTATTGGTTTGAGGCCCCCAAAAGACTGACACTACTTTTAGGGTGAGGAAATATGTACCTAATAGAGCCTTCTGGCTGGCTGGTCAATGCGATTAAGTACCCGTCGCCAAACTATAATCAGCGCCCAGACTGCGTCGACATTAGCCTGCTCGTTATTCACAATATCAGCTTGCCTGCGGGTCAGTTCGGTGGAATCTATGTGCATCAGCTATTTAGCAATTCCTTAGATTGTGATGCGCATCCTAGTTTCGACGATTTACGAGGCCTTAACGTTTCTGCGCATGTGTTTATTGATCGAAAGGGCGCTGTTCACCAATTCGTTTCGTTTAATGACCGGGCCTGGCATGCTGGTGTGTCGCAGTTTGACGGCCGGGATAATTGCAATGATTTCAGTATTGGTATCGAGCTGGAAGGCGCCGATGATATTAGCTATACGCAGGCTCAATACACAGAGTTAATCGCGGTTACTGAAAGCTTACAGAGCTACTATCCCGCCATCAAGACAGCAAGTATAGTTGGCCATTGCGAGATAGCGCCGGGGCGTAAAACTGATCCGGGTTCGGCGTTTGACTGGGCCTCTTATAAAAATGCATTGGGATAGATTATGGAATTTTTTGCAATTTTAATTGCTTGGGCGGCGGTGCAATTTTGGGGCAGTGGTGGCGTCATCCAAGAAGATAATTGGTTTCTACGGTACCGTGAGAAAACATCCGGAGTGACCAACAGTAGCCTGCGATTATTATTGCTAGTTGGATTGCCAGTGCTAGGCGTATTTGTCGTGCTGTGGTTGCTTGCACCGATATTATTCGGTCTGCCGGTGTTTTTGCTAAGTATTGCCTTGCTGCTCTATAGCTTGGGACGCGGTGATTTTCAGATACTGCTCAAGCTCTATCTTAACAGTTGGCAGCGCGCCGATTTGGAAGGTGCTTATCAGCATGGTCGCGGTTTTAGTACCGAGCTCTGTGAAACCGGCGCTGATAATGCCCTACAACTGCATTTAAGCGTTCGAAAAGCGATGTTTTATCAAGGTTTTGAACGCTGGTTTGCAGTGGTATTTTGGTTCGTATTAGCGGGCCCGGCGGTCGCTTTGGCCTATCGTTTATTATTCCTACTCGCCAATGACGATCAACTTAAACAGCAAGATCGCGACCGCGCTGCGGCCGTTTTAGTTTATATGGAATGGTTGCCGGTTCGGTTGTTGGGGCTTGCCTTTGCGGTCATCGGTAATTTTGACAGTTGTATCGCCTCAATGCGAGAGCACTTTAATAGTCAGCTGTTATCAGCTGAAATTTTAGATAAGGTGGGAATGAACGCGCTTCCAGTTTACTTGCCAGAAGGGCAGGTAGACGGTGAGCAATTCATAAAGTTGGCGGCTGAGGAATTGTCTGCAGTTCAGCATTTACTGTCTCGTAGCTTATTAGTGTGGGTGTGTGTGGTGGCAGTGCTGCAGTTGATATAGGGAGTGTTTGCTTAGTAAAGTTAGAGGGAGCTTATTTTGCGGATTGGCGTTGATTTTGGTGGTACAAAAATTGAAGGGGTTCTGCTGGCTGACAGCGGTGAGCAACTTGCACGGGAACGCGTTGCAACGCCCGGTAATAGCTACGAGGCAGTGGTGGAGGCCATTGCTGCGCTCGTAGAACGTTTGCAGGAGAAAGTCAGTGGGCTAGCAACGGTGGGACTAGGTGGCCCCGGAGCAATATCTTCAGTCACAGGCTTAATCAAAAATAGTAATACCCTTACCATTAGTGGTCGCGCGCTGCCCGCCGATTTGAGCGCTCGACTCGCCTGTGAAGTTCGCTTTAGTAACGACGCCAATTGCTTTGCGCTGTCTGAAGCAGTCGACGGTGCGGGTGCGGAATATCGGACTGTGTTTGGCGTTATTATCGGCACCGGTACCGGGGGTGGCGTGGTAATAGATAAAAACGTACTGGCAGGTGTGAACTGTATCGCCGGTGAGTGGGGTCACAACTTAATGCCCGGTGCGACCGAAGCGCGGCGCTGCCATTGCGGCCGGCTAGACTGTATCGAAACCTATTTATGTGGTGGGGGCTTAGCCAAGAGCTATCTAGTAGCCGGTGGGGAAGCGATCATGGCCCCAGAGATAGCCAGTCGCGCCGCAGCAAGCGAGGTTTTAGCTACAACCGTACTGGACAATTACTGCCGGCAACTGGCGCGGGCACTATCAGGTGTTATCAATCTACTCGATCCAGCTGTGATTGTGCTGGGTGGTGGGGTATCGAATATCGATATTATTTATCAAAAAGTCCCGCAGTATTGGACAGAATATGTCTTTAGCGATAACTGTATGACGAGCTTGGTAAAAGCAAAATACGGAGATAGTAGTGGTGTGCGGGGCGCGGCATGGCTGTGGTGAGGGAGCACGCTGGTCTATTTAATTAAGCGCACTATTGCGGGCCTTGTTCTCATTGGCGGTGTAATGAAAACAAGGCTGCAAAACAGTTTGGTTTATCGTTTATCGGCCTGCAGCCACAACACTTCCTGTCCGCCGTTACGGCGTGCAAGCAGTCTGGCCATAACAAACAAAAAGTCTGACAGTCTATTTAAAAATTGGCGGCCAGTCGCATTAACCTCATCCGTTTTGTTCAGTGCAACCAGGCATCGTTCAGCGCGTCGGCATACTGATCTGGCAATATGACATAGGGCTGCTGGTTTATTGCCGCCGGGTAGAATGAAGTTTTTTAAGGGCGGCAAGCTTTCGTTTAAGGCATCTAAGCTGCTTTCGAGTTCGCCAATACGCTCGGCGCTGATCATGATATAGCCCGGGACAGCAAGTTCGCCACCGAGGTCAAATAGATCGTGTTGAATACGCGCCAACAACGGCATATAGACATCGTCGGAGGGCAGTTCCGCCATTAACAAGCCAATACAAGAGTTGAGTTCGTCGACTGTACCGATGCTCTCTACGCGATGATGATCTTTGTCGATACGCGAACCGTCCCCTAGTCCAGTGGTGCCGTCATCGCCGGTGCGAGTATAAATCTTCGATAATCTATGTCCCATATGTCCCTCTGTTGTGGCCCGTCTTGTATAATAAGCGAATAACTATACGTTAGATCACTTCATGGTGGCAGTATTTGCAGTTGTCTATGGGGCGCCCGGCGGTCCTGGAACTGTATTTTGGTGACGCACGGTCGGGTAAACTAGTTTGGCTGAGCGCCGAATTTCTGAGTAGAAAAGATATGTTCAGCGAATTTATCTCGCTACCACTGACAGCGGGTGACGAGGAAATGACGGGGCGTATTGTCCATCATCAGCATCTGCGCCGAGATGATGACCGACAAATATTTGAATTGCCACAAGAGCTGACAGATGTCATTTGCAATAATGCGAGCGTTAATACTCCAATATTGCTGGACTAGATAGTGCCGTGGTGTAGTAATTGAATGATGGTTGATGATTTGTCGTATTGGTACAATGTTTGCGATGTGTTTTATCAGATGTTGCGACAGGCCAAAAAAGCACCAATGATGCAGTAGGAGCTGGACTAAGTAGGATGCTAAGTTTATCTCAAATATGTTCAAATTCCGTCTAGTGCAATACTACAATAACCTACTACGACACTGACATCAGCGCCGTGCTATAAACACATGCAAATTGCAATTATTAATAGGTATAACCACTGATCGAAGCTGGACATTTTTTCCCTATACTAATACTCACTACTACATATTTGATCACCATATATTTACAATATCGGCATAGCAAACTGAACTTTTAATGCCAGCGCAACGTCATGTAGGATTTGACGGTAAGTTACTGTTAAACATAAAAAAGTGCTGGTATTAGCAAAACAGAGTGACCGGATCGGTAGTCTGACAACGTTAGAAAATGCGAGCCGTCCATCGTGGCCAAGCTGAATCCAGAAGCATAAAAGGAGCTGCCGTTAAAAGCGGTTGTTTAAAAAAAAAATAGCGCCAACTACTTTGAAATCACGGAGGATAAAGTATGCCACATTGGTATGAAGAGCCAGCGCCACAAGGTGACGAAGAATTTCGTGCTGCGGCGCAGGCGCGGCAGGCAAGTTTAGCGAAGCCGCTGGGCTCATTAGGTCGACTGGAAGATGTCGCCATTCAACTGTCGGCCGTCCAGCGGACACTGGAACCGCACGTTGATAGAGCCTTGATTGCTGTTTTTGCTGGTGATCATGGTGTGACCACTGAGGATGTGTCTGTCTACCCGCAGTCGGTGACCTCGGAAATGGTGCGCAATTTTTCCAACGGCGGCGCGGCGATTAGTATTTTGGCTAAGGCTATGGGCGTCGATTTCAAAGTTATTAACGTTGGTACGGTCTACGCGCTGGAAGATCTGCCTAATGTATTAGATATGCGCGTCGGTGCCGGCACCCAGAATATGTGCGTTACCGAAGCCATGACCTTAGATCAGTGCCAAGAAGCCATGTCCGTCGGCCGCGATATTATTGATCAGGCCGGGGGTATTGATATTTTTATCGGTGGTGAGATGGGTATCGGAAATAGCACCTCGGCTGCCGCGCTTGCGGTGGCGCATACCTTTTTGTCAGCAACGGCGATGGTCGGGCGCGGCACCGGCATTGGCGACCAAATGTTGGCGAAAAAATCAGCGGCAGTGACCCGCGCCTTGTCACGGCATTTACCCCATATGAAAAATGGCATGGAAGTGATGCGTCGCATTGGCGGTTACGAAATTAGTGCCTTGGCTGGCGCGTATATACGCTCCGCGCAGAAGGGTATTGCGGTATTGGTTGATAGCTATATATGCACAGCGGCGGCAATGTCGGCGGTGCGGATCAATCCCTCAATTCGGCCGTGGCTATTCTTCTCGCATTGCTCGACAGAACTGGGCCACGGTCGCCTACTGAATAAAATGGAAGCTGTACCGCTGCTGCAATTGGATATGCGTTTAGGGGAGGGCATTGGTGCGGCGTTGGCCCTGCCAATTATGCAGGCGGCCTGTCGCCTGCAAAAAGAAATGGCGACTTTTGAGCAAGCTGGGATCAGCCGCAGCAATAATTAAAGTAGGTATACGGCTATGGCCAAGGTGATAACAACCCAAATTGATCTGTTACGTCACGGCGCATGCGAAGGTGGCGAGATCTTTCGTGGCAGTACCGACGTCGCGCTTAGCGATCTCGGCTGGCAGCAAATGCGCGACAAAGTTGCGAGTATGGTCGATGCGGGCTGGCATAATATTGTGAGCTCGCCGCTACAGCGTTGTCAGCGTTTTGCAGAGATGCTGGCGGCAGAGCGCAATACACCTTTGGTAGTGCTTGACGATCTACGAGAAATACACTTTGGTGACTGGGAAGGCTTGGTGCATGATGCTGCGCGTCAACGGTTTCCGCAGGAGTGGTCTGACTTTTGGGCATCCCCCGCCGATGCTAGCCCGCCAAATGGCGAGGCCATGCCTGACTTTTGTCACCGCATTACCACCGAACTCGACGCGATCGCCCAACGATACCAAGGGCAATCGGTATTGTTAGTTGTGCATGGCGCCGTCATTCGAGTGATGATTTGTCATTGGCTAGGTATGCCTATGGCTGCAATGACCCGCTTGGGTGTGCCCTATGCTGGGCTTACCCGATTCACCGTTTATCACCAAGAAGATAAAAAACCTCGGGTGCGGTTGGACAGTCATTACTAGCGACATTGATGAAAAACACAAAGTCGCTGCCGTTATAATTGCGCCAGCGACATAAAGTTTTTATATAGGCTTTTATTGGCCATGGAACTCAATAGCTAAGCGATTGGGGAATATCGTATAGCGGATATTGTTTTACGAGCCACTACTAAACGGGTTGCCTCAAATTTCAGGCCACCGATTTCGGCTGCGAGGTGTTTCGGCGGGGGCGCTGGGAATATCGGTTATTGGTGAATGCGTTGGCTAATTCCCCACACAGCTTGCTGAAGGTTTTCATAAGTTCGTAGTTGAACTAATGACCTACAATCGTCATTCCACCGCGCATCCATTGGTAGGAGCCATCAAGCTCAGGACAGCTAAATTGGGTCATGGAATTGCTACCGTTGTTGACGGTAACCAGCACTTGAATCACAGTATCTCGACTTAAGGCATAGCGGTCTGATAAGTTATGGACGGTAGTGTTGTCAGCATCGGTAAGCTGGTGTGCTGGGCGCTCACTGTGTTTGACGATCGGTAGAGACGAAAAGCCTCTCGTAAGAAACAGAGTAGCTTATGGGGAGCTAAAAAATAAAATAGATAAGTACAAAGCGACAATGCTATAACTTGCTAACGGCAAAATTCACACGAGAGTGAGTAGCTTTAGTGGACGTCTGTCGTTCGTGAGTCAGCCAACCTAAGGCATGAAAAAGCAAGGTAACGGCCGAGGAATAGTGGCAAGTTAAAAACTGAGACCTTAGTCGAATATCGTTTTATCTGAGTTAAGTGAATTTTGTGTTGGGGTTAATGGTGGGTTATAAGGCATCGGCCAGACACTAATTTCTGCAATCCAATCTAATAAGCTAGCTTATTTTCACCCTCATAAGAATTGCACAAACTCGGCTTCATTCTTGGGTGGCTGCACTTCCTGCCGCGGGAAAAACTTCCGGTGCAGACATAGCGCGGCTGCTTACAATAAACCACTTGTCGTCACGGCGCTCAAACTTATATTCCGCGTAGTGGACTTGGCTTTCTCCTGCAGTAAATTTTCCGAAACTACTTTTGTATTGTAGGTAAGTCGCGCTGTAAGGTTTTAATCTGCGCAAACCCACCACTGCATCGAAATTTTTAGGGAAGCGCAGTCTGACATGGGCGGTGGCTATACCCGTTGTTTCTGTGGCCTCGATGGTTTTCACCGCGATATCGTCGACGTCAAAAATGGCCGGCACGGCCATGGCTTCGAGATTGTCGCGCAATAGGTTTTTCACTAAATAGTCAGTAAAAGGGATGGGCTTGCTACTACAAGCCAATAGTAGAACGCAGGCGGAAAAAATAGTGAGTTTTTTCATTTCAATGCCTGTTGTTCAGGATGCAGTGCCTTAACTAAAGACGCAAAATTCACGTCGCCGATTACCATCAGATCAATATCGCTTCCTTTGGATTCCTTGTCGTTAGCTCGTGAGCCAGACACAAAGGCTGTCTCGATTTTATCCGTCAAAGGTTTAAGTGCGCTTGCCAGCGGGTCGACTGGATCAACTGTTTGTTAATGATGGCGAGAAGTTCATTATAGATGGGGCATGCAGAATCTGACTGATAATGGTGTTGATTACCGCTTTTACGCAGGGTGACAATACCAGCTGCTAATAGGCGATCCAGCTCTCGTTTAACTGTGCCAGCCCCCATGTCGTTATGACGAAGAATCTCTCTCAAGAAAAAACTGCGCTCTGGCTGGCCATAGAGTAGAGCTAACACTTGCTGGCGAGTTTCGGTAAATAATGCACTGGCTAGTTGGCTCATAGCGTAATTTTTGAAAATGCTCATTTTGGGAACTATAGTTCCTTATTCGGGAACTTTCAAGCAAGATCCGGTGTTGGAATAATTACTTCTATACCGTGTCAACATCAGGCTTAATTGGGGGGTTCACCTACTCGTACTGGCACAGTGGGCACCAATAAATACGCCGAGCTGAAATCGCATCTTTGAGTACGACTTCACCGCAGCCATAGCAAGTCTGGTTGTCGCGGCCGAACACCCCATGGCGGAACTGACCACGAGTTAAGCCACTGAGTTTAAGCTTGGCTGCCAGCTGAGGTGGGTTTGTAATGCCGCCGGTTTCATAGGCTCGCTGGCAAATAAGCAGCGTGCTGCGAGCCAGTCGGTTGATAACTTTGCGCCCCAGTTCTTGTGGCTTCTTTTTGGGGTGAGTACCGGCAGCAAAAAGAATTTCAGAGCGTAAGTAGTTACCCACTCCCGCCAGAAAAGACTGATCGAGATACAAAGCGGCTAGGCTGCGCTTTTTAAATCGTGGCTCGGCTAAGCGGTCTGCTATCTCTCGCCACCTTAAGTTTGGATTTAAGATGTCGGGGCCGAGCTTGGTGAGAAACGGATGGGTATTGATACCTTCTTCATCCAATACGTCAATTTCGGACGCACTATACAAAAGTGCGCTATGGGTTTTGGTATGCAGCGCTAAACGCAGCGAGCGGCCAGTGCTGGGGAGCTTGTCCCGCTCCACCACATACCAGCGACCATAGAGCTGATTATGGGAATAGATTGAATGGCCGTTATTGAAGTGGGTGAGCAGCGCTTTGCCTCGGGTTTCCATCTCGAGCACTGTACTACCGCATAAAATCTCTTCATGGTGTTTGAGGTGTGGCAAACCAAACTCGATTTGCTCTATCACCTTGCCAACCAAAACAGTGGCTATCTTATCAGCGGCACGACGAATTTCTGGGCCTTCGGGCATGGTTTATCCTAGACCCAACGGGCAAACGTCACGGCAATATTGGAGCCAGCATCAACCAGCCAACACCAAACTCGCAAAATCATACCCGGGGCGTGAGCCTGCAATTCAAGAGCTTCGTCCCGGTGCTGCAGTTCATCCTCGCGACAGGCCTGCAAAATTTCTCGCACCTGAGGCTGAAACCCGTCAGCATCCAAGCGCTCAATCTGCTGTTGATAATGACTATCGACAAAGTTCTCCACCGCAGCAATGGTTGCAAACACTGCATTGGGGCCGAACAGCGAGGGTATTGCGCCAGTAACAAAACCCGCAAGACGCCACAGGGTCAGCAGTTGGCTGCGTTGGGATTCAGGCAAAATTGTTTCGATAAGTGCCAGGTGGCGTTTCTCTGTAGTTTGGTGATTCAGGGCAAAGGCTCGCACTGCGTTATGGCGAGATATAGCTAGAATACCAGCATAAATAGCGACCGCGCCGGTTTCCCCGGCATGATCGGAACGTAGTTCGGCGTTTAACCAGCGATGTTGCTGGTTGGCATCATTTGCGCTTTGAGTTTTCATGTGGGTATATACGCAGCATAGAAGGGGACAGACCACGTTTTTGCTAAAAGCAAATCTGCCGAGCTTTATAAAAAGCTCTTTAAAAGTAGTCGAAGCTAGTTCTGCAGTTTTGTAAGCCGATCTGGGTCCAGCTTGATGCCGTTCAGCGCGGCAGTTGAATTTTCGAGCTGCGGTTGGTTAACAGGGCTGTGATCAGCATAAAATATTGGTAGTTGATTTTAGCTATTGGCCACAGCTTGGGCGCGCAAAAAGTTTGCGATGATGAGGTCATACTGCTCGGCCAACTGTTGCCACTGGGTAGCTTGGAATAACATTGCTTGAGGCTGCTCTAAATCAACTGTTGAGCTTGTCTCGGTAACGAGTGGCAACAGTGCTGTCTTTGAAATCTCTTTGTAACACTACTAGCTTATGATTTTCTTTAACTTTTGATGACAGCATGAGAGAGTTTTTTGTGAAGAGACGACATTTTTTGCGCGCAGTGACCACGACTTCCATCGCAGTGCCAATATTGACCGCCTGCGGCGGTAGCAGCAATTCCGGTTCGAGTTCGTCACTATCGACTCCTTCGACGTCGGATATCGACGTGTCATTTATTCACGGGGTGGCAAGTGGCGACCCCTTAGATGATCGCGTTATTTTATGGACGCGGGTCACACCAACACAAACGCCTGCAGGTGTTATCCCAGTGTTGTGCGAGGTTTCTGAGAACCGTGATTTTAGCCGGATTGTGCTGTCGGAAATATTTAATACCAGTGTCGAACGCGATTACACCGTTAAGTTTGATGCGGTGGGTTTACTGTCAGAACAGCAGTACTGGTATCGCTTTTCAGTTGGCAGTAAGCAGTCGCCGCTAGGGCGCGCCCTAACTCTGCCGGCCCCGGGGCAATTCGCCGAACGCCTGCGTTACGCGGTGTGTTCGTGCAGTAGTTATCCCCATGGGTATTTCTCGGTTTACCGAATGATCGCCAATCGCCCCGACCTCGATTTTGTGTTACATCTGGGCGATTATATCTACGAATATGCTGATGGTGAATACGGCGATAATACCCAGCGTTTGCTCGATCCACCGTATGAGATTTTGGTGCTTGATGACTATCGTCGCCGCTACGCTCACTATCGCAAAGATGTCGATCTTCAAGCCGCGCATGCGCTCCATCCCTTTATTACTATTTGGGATGACCACGAATCAGCAAACGATTCTTATATGGATGGTGCAGAAAATCACAGTGAAGGTGAGGGCGAGTGGTCAGCGCGTAAGGCGCAGGCGATACAAGCTTATTTTGAGTGGATGCCGATTCGGCCGCCAACGGCGACCGAAGACAGTATATACCGGGCCTTCCGCTACGGTGATTTAGCCGATTTTATTATGCTGGATACGCGGCTTGAGGGGCGCGTAAAGCAGCTCGAAAATCCTGTTGATCTCGCCCGTGCCGATGTCCGTAATCTACTGGGTCAAACCCAAAAAGAATGGTTTAAAAATAAATTGGCGACGGCCCAAGGCCAATGGAAATTTGTTGGTCAGCAGGTGATGTTTGCGCAGCTGCAATTACTTGAAATTCAACGCCTGCTGCCGGGCGTGCCTACTAATGACTTCAGTCCGCTGGTAGCCGTCAATATGGATCAGTGGGATGGGTATCCGGTAGAGCGTGAAGAAATACTCGATTTTGTCGAAGAAAATAGCATTGATAATATGGTGGTGCTCACTGGTGATATTCACACTAGCTGGGCGAATGAACTTTATAAAAGCAGTGCGGTGGCGACGGGTGGGGTCTTAGAAGAGCCGCTGGGTGTTGAGTTTGTGGCGCCCAGTGTCACCTCTCCCGGTTTTCCCGATGGGGCGGCGGAATTAGTGTCTTTGGTATTGCCGGTGGTGAATCCACATATGAAATATACCGACCTGAAAAATCACGGTTTTATATTGATGGATGTGACCCATCAGCGCGCCCAAGCAGAATTTTACTATGCCGAAAATATTGACTCTGCGGCGGAGTCGGGGGTGGAGTCAACTAAGATAAAAACCCTGATGGTAAATAGCGGTAGTAGTCGGCTCATTGAAGACACGCCGGTGTCTTATCCTAAGATGCGATAGTGCCTGTAGAGATCGAAATTACACCAGCCATAGAATATCTGCATAAAAGGATTCGATAGAAACATAATCAAATACCTAGCTTATTTACGACTACTTAACTTCATGGTCGCCGAAGTCTATCAAGCCGATCGAAATAATGTCGCCTAGATTTGGATTCTTTGATCGAACTTTAGCGCGCATTGCTCCGCGAACAAAGCCAGCAGGCTGCCATTGGTTCCCCTGAATCAGATGGCTTTACAAATACCTTGGCGGGAGAGTCGGGTTTCGATACCAGTGCGCATGGCGGTAATCTTGATGCTGTTCAAACCCAGTTTACGGATGGCTTCAGGTCATGGCCGCAAGTTTCGATCTTTAGATTTAGTTTCGTATTCTGGATTCGTACTCTGAAATCAATCCAGAGTTTTACTGATTTGATGACTGGAAGTGCTGACAGAGCTTGCTCGGAGTTAAGGGAGTTCGGTGAGTTGCTGGCCGGCTAAGAGTGCGACTAAATTAGCGAATAGCACGCTGCCATTTTCCTTACTCTGACCCTTTTGGGCGGCGTCTATACGTGTGGCGAGCTGCAGAAGCTTACCGAGCTGAAGGCTTTTTAAGCGGCGTAAGGCATTTTTGTAGAGCGCCTTACGTTTATCCCATACCCGGGCGCCATCTAAAACTCGGTCTACACCGCCGCCCTGTTCTAATTGCTGTGCGCATTGGTAGAGGGTGCGAATTTCTCGGGTGATTGCGCCTAACATGGCGATGTCTTCGCCACCCTCGGCCTGAAGGCTATTTAGCATTTGGAGGGCATTACCGGCATTGCCCGCCAGTGCGGTATCAATTAGTTTAAATATGTCATAGCGAGCGCTGCTGGCGACGGCATTGGCGACGATGCCGGCGGTGATGGTTTTTTCACCGGCTAAAATTTTGAGTTTGGAAATTTCTTGGTCGGCGGCGAGTAGATTACCCTCAACCCGGTCTGCCAAGAGCGCCACAGCGTCGTTGTCGGCCTTCAGGCCAATATTGCGCATGCGCTGCATGATCCAGTTATTCAGGTGTTGGCGGTCAATCGGCCAGACTTGAATGACAGCACCGGCGCTGTCCAGCGCTTTCACCCATTTGCTGTTCATGCTGCGGCTGTCGAGCTTGCCACAGCTAACCAATAGAATATTACTGCCGTCGGCACGCTGCAGATATTCCTGCAATGCCGCGGAAGTTTTCTGATCCATTTTACTGCCGCCAAGGCGGAGTTCGATCAGCTTGCGCTCGCCGAATAATGACATGGACTGGCCGGCATCTAGCAGCTGGCTCCAGTCAAAACTGCGATCAACATTGAGGACTTCGCGCTCGCTAATACCTTCTTTTCGGCAGTGCTGACGAATGATATCGCAACATTCCTGGGTAATAAGTAATTCGTCTCCACATACTAAATAGGCAGTCATTAACTGCTTATTGAGTTGTCCGGCGAGTTGTTCCGACCTTATCCGCATTAGCGAGCGTCTTGAATTTGATGTGACCAAAATTCGACTTGGCGAGCGAGGCGAATACTCAACTGCTCGCGCATCTCGGCACGAACAATGCTCGATTCAGTTTCTTCACCAAGAGGGTTGTCTGGGTCGTTAACAATCAATCGACGTTGTTGAAGAATCTGTGGGCCGCGCAGATTAGTGCCGTCCGTTTTCTGCAGTTCGATGCTGGCGAATTCAAATAGCGCATACTCCGCGTCGCGGGCTTCGCGATCTAAGGCAACACTGCGTTTGTCCTCGTCCAGCAGCTGTACAATCACAATTAAGTTTGCGTTCTTACGGTACTTGCTAACTGCAACATCGTTAATCGCAAATTGCCTTTTTAGTGACAGGCTAAGCTCCTGGCTAGCACGATCGCTGGTAATGTAAATCGGCTGCATCATAGCGTCTATGCTGGTGTCGCCACGTAGTGCAAAACCGCAGCCGGCCAGTGTCAGGCAAGTTGCGGCGAACAATGTTTTATATGTCAGCTTAGTTAGCAACGATATTCACCAGCTTTTTAGGAACAAAAATTTCTTTGCGAATGGTTAAATCTGCTAGAAAACGCTGCACATTTTCCTGCTGCCGCGCTAGCTTCTTGATACTTTCCCCGTCGGCATCGGCAGCGACTTCGATGGTCGCTCTCAGTTTACCATTCACCTGCACGGCCATTTTTATAGTATTGCGAACGAGTGCCGCCTCGTCTACTTGTGGCCAAGGCGCATCAATAACAGCGTCGCTGTGACCAAGGTTGAGCCAAAGTTGGTGGCTGATATGCGGCACAATCGGCGCCAGCAAACGCACCGCAGCTTCGATGGCCTCGCGTTCCACTGCGATGCATTGCTCGCTTTGGCTTTGGAAGCGAGATACTTCGTTAATTAATTCCATCACCGCTGCAATCGCGGTATTAAAGGTTAGACGACGACCAAAATCGTCACTTACCTTGGCAATAGTCTCGTGAGTTTTACGGCGCAGGTCTTGCTGCGGGCCAGTTAAATGGTCTGGCCTAAGTGTAGGTGCCTTCCCAGCTTCAAGGTGGCTTGCTGCCAATTTCCACAACCGTTTAAGAAAGCGATGCGAGCCCTCCACTGCGCTGTCAGACCATTCCAAACTTTGTTCTGGCGGTGCGGCAAACATGATGAACAGGCGAACAGTGTCTGCACCGTATTGCTCAATCAGGAACTGTGGGTCAACGGTATTACCCTTGGACTTAGACATTTTACTGCCGTCTTTTAATACCATGCCCTGACAAAGTAGTTGTTTGAAGGGCTCGTCTGAATCCAGCAGACCTTCATCACGCATTAATTTATGGAAAAAGCGTGCGTATAACAGATGAAGAATGGCGTGTTCAATGCCGCCGACGTATTGATCGACGGGAAGCCAATAATTGGCGCGCTCGGGGTCAAGCATGCCATCTTCAAAGTCGGGGCAGGTGAAGCGCGCGTAGTACCAGCTAGACTCCATAAAAGTATCGAAGGTATCGGTTTCACGCTCTACAGCGACGCCATCGAGATCGTCTTTACACCATTCTGGGTCGGCTTTAATGGGCGATTGGACACCGTCCATTTCGACATCTTCTGGCAGTAACATGGGCAGCCTGTGAGCAGGGACCGCAATTTCACCACCGTTAGGCAGATTGAAAATCGGGATCGGTGCGCCCCAGTAGCGTTGACGAGAAACACCCCAGTCACGAAGGCGGTAGTTGGTGGTGATCTGACCTTTGTTTTGTGCGATCAGTTCATTAGAAATCGCCGTAAATGCGTCTTCAAAATTCAAACCGTCGAAAGCGGCAGAGTTGATTAGTATGCCTTTTCCGGTGAAAGCGCCTTCGTCAATAGTGATGGCTTCGCCATTCTCTGGGGCGATAACTTGATTGATAGCCAGATCATATTTTTTAGCAAACTCATAATCGCGTTGATCGTGAGCCGGAACTGCCATGACGGCACCGGTGCCGTAATCCATTAAGACGTAATTTGCGATCCAGACTTGTACGGATTCGCCGGTGATGGGATGGCGCGCGGCCAGACCGGTGAACATGCCGTTCTTTTCCATGACGGCCATATCTGCCTCGGCGACAGAGCTATTGCGGCACTCGTCAATAAATGTGGCTAACGCAGGATTATTCTTGGCGAGTTCAAGGCTGATAGGGTGCTCTGCCGCCAGGCTCACGTAAGTAACACCCATGAGGGTGTCGGGGCGGGTGGTATAGACCTCAAAGCTGTCCATATTAGCGATCGGAGCGTCAAGGTCAAAGCGCATTTGTACGCCTTGCGAACGGCCAATCCAGTTGCGCTGCATAGTTTTAACTTGCTCTGGCCAGCCGTCTAGCTGGTCTAGATCGTTTAGCAGTTGGTCGGCGTAACTGGTAATTTTGATAAACCATTGGGGGATTTCTTTGCGCTGAACCTGAGTGTCGCAGCGCCAGCAGCAGCCATCGATGACCTGTTCATTCGCTAATACGGTTTCGTCAACCGGGCACCAATTCACCGCGGAGGTCTTTTTGTAGACCATGCCTTTTTCGTAAAGACGGGTGAAAAACCATTGCTCCCAGCGGTAGTAGTCTGGCTTACAGGTAGCTAGTTCGCGATTCCAGTCGTAGGCAAACCCCAGCTGTTTGAGCTGATCACGCATATAGGCGATGTTTTCAACAGTCCATTTAGCCGGCGCGGTTTTGTTTTTTACTGCCGCGTTCTCTGCCGGTAAACCAAAAGCATCCCAACCCATAGGTTGTAAGACGTTTTTACCCAGCATGCGCTGATAGCGCGATATCACATCTGCAATGCTGTAATTGCGAACATGACCCATATGCAGTTTACCGCTGGGGTAGGGGAACATCGCCAAGCAATAGTATTTTTCGCGGCTGGGGTCTTCGACGGCGGCGAAACTGTTTTGATCCTGCCAAAATTGTTGGGCGCAGGTCTCGATGTCACGGGGGGCGTAATGATGGTCCATTGGCGGTGTCAGTTCTCTGTACAGCGGGCGAATAAGTTATGGGCGCTTATTCTAACAGCTAAGGGAGTGATCACACTATTTGGATTGCTGCATTTTTAGATCTGTTGTTATTCCTGCTGCTGAGCCTGATTAACTATCGTGACTTACAAATTGATTATGCGGGTTTTGAATAGCGCTTAAATCTGGCGTAAAGCACCAGTGCGGCGCACAAAATAATAATGGGTGCTGAGCCAAAGCGCGTGAAGGGTGTTGTGCCGCTGCGGGCGTGTACCAGGCCTTTTAGGTTGGCGGCGGTAAACGAGGGAATACGCTTGCGGATATTACCGCGGTGATCAACCAGTGCGGTGATACCCGTGCTGGTGACGCGAATTAATTCGCGGCCATTTTCCAGTGCGCGCATTTGCGCCATTTGCATGTGCTGATCGGGACCAATGGAGCGACCAAACCAGGCGTCGTTACTTATTGTGAACAACACGTCGGCGCCACGCGCACTGCGGGCGATGAGGTCGGGATAAGCAATTTCGTAGCAGATAGACGGTGCGAACTGCCAGTTTTTAACTTGCAGGTGTCCCTGGTCTGGGCTGCCGCGGGAAAAGCTCGACATCGGCAGATCAAAGAATTTAATGAGGCCGCGAATGTAATGGGCCAGCGGCACATACTCGCCAAAAGGAACCAAGCGTTGCTTGTGATATATTCCTTCGCCACCGCTGATAACCATTACTGAGTTGTACATGTCTTCGTCAAGTTTGGTGGGAACACCAGTGATAAGGGCACTATTGTTGGCCGCTGCGCGCTCGGCAATATAATCAAAATAAGATGTGACGTTGTGATGGAGCGCAGGGATGGCCGCCTCTGGCCAAATCACTAGATCGGAATCTGCCCACAATTTCTCAGAGGCCAAATCGTATTGCTCAAGTGTCGCCCAGTACTGATCGTAGGCCCATTTTCTATCTTGCGAGATATTGGATTGCACTGCGCCGATACGCAGTGGTGTTTTGGAGTCGACTGCGGTCCATTCGTATTGCTGCAGAGAGTAACCCAAGCCAAATAAAGCGATGCAGCCGGCTAGTGTGGCATAGCTTTGAGGTTTTATTGGGGGGTCGGCGGTAATGAAGTACGCAAGGGCTGCACCACTTAATGCCACCCAAAAGCTCAGGCCGTAAACACCAATGACGGGTGACCATCCAGCCATAGCAGTGTGCAGGTGTCCATAACCGAGATACAGCCATGGAAAACCGGTTAATGCCCAGCTGCGCAGCCACTCTGATAATACCCACATGGCGGCAAAGCCCAGCGTCTTGCCAGCAACACCATCACGAACCCAGCGACAGTAGCCGTAGCCGAAAAGCGCGGGGACTAAACCCAGACCAATGCAAAATATAGCAGTCATGGGCACGGCCAGCACTGCGGGGGTTTCGCCAAAATCATGCATGGCGACAAAAACCCAGGACACGCCGGTGGCAAAGCTGGCGCTGCCAAAGCACCAGCTGAGCATAAAGCCCTGCTTTGCTGAGACCGTGTTCATGCTGGCAGCTAGGGCGGCCATGGCAATAATGGCTATCCACCACCAGTTAAAGGGTGCGAGTGAAAGGGTTAGGCTAGCGCCGGCGACTGCAATAAATACGTAATGACTGATTTTCACAGAGTGTTGATCCGGCGTTCAAGATTTTATGGAGCCTAGTGTATCGACGGTTTGGGCTTGGAGCTAGCGCAAAAACATGAATTAGTGAGGCCGCCCATCTCAGCTGGTGGTGATAGGTCTTGCGGAATGTGTGTCACTGCTTTCATTGTTATTACTATCGTTAGCGGTACTGGCAATTAGATACTGGTTTTGGGGTCTTTTCGGGGAAGCGGTCGGTTAGTGGCTCTGGACGACCACGGCTGTCGATAAGGTAAACATGTTCTCTAGGCACGGCAACGGCGTCTTCTTTGAATTCTTTAGAGTACTGTTTGTAACCGGGTTTCTGTCCCGTGATGACACTTTAACAATTGACGGGTATTGTCTCTTATTAGAGTGTCCGGTTCGTTAAATCAGAACACCACCGCTGTGTACAATTATGCGGACAGCCGTCCCAGCTGCCGCAATATGACCGATAAGCTTAGGTAGTCGGCTTGCTGAGTACTTTTAACCTCTGCAATCAAGTTGCTCAAATACCCAGCTTGGACATTGTTACCGTCCAGCCAGTTATCGAGCTGTGTCTCGATGTGGCCATTCACGTCGATGTCGCCGGCCACTTTGGCGCAGAGCTCGCGGTGACGCTGATATAAATCATCACGCAGGGCGTTGCGGGCCAATGCATGCCAGCGGGACTCGGCAGTGAGTTTGTCGATATGCCGACGCACCCAGGTTATTTGTAACGACTCCGCCAATCTAAAGTAGATTTCACTCAAGACTTTTGCAGAAACGCTGGTGCGCTCCTTCAGCCAAGTGATGTCGGGACTCGCGAACAGGGCTTTGAGCATAACAACCCGTTGCGCCACTTGGCGTGGAATGCCGCTGTTGCAGTACTCAGTAATACGATGTTCGATGAGTTGTAACTCATCGTCAGACAAATAGTGTTGAACTTCATCGCCCAGCAACTTTATGTCTGCAGCGTAGCGGTTTATTAAGCTCTGGATATTGTTTAGTTGCTCTTTGTTGTTGATTAACCACAGAGTGACATGTTTCACCAGGCGCCGGATTTCAACCATCATGCGCATTTGTAATTCGTCGGGCACTTTATTGTCTAGTTTTTCAATGTCCGCCCAAAGTGAGCGAATGTCGAAAAGATCACATGCAACGGTATACGCGCGAGCGATATCCTCGAAGCTATTGCCGAGCTCGTCATTTAAACGGTGGGCAAAGGCATTGCCCATGCGGTTTACCAAGCTATTGGTAATCACCGTGCAAATAATTTCTCGGCGCAGGCGGTGCTGACTGATTTCGTCGGGGTAGCGTTCACCTAATTGTTTCGGGAAATAGCGGTATAGCTCCTGTGCCAGATAGGGGTCTTCGGGAACAGTAGAATTCAACAAGATTTGGTTAATGTGTATTTTGGAGTAAGACAATAGGCATGCTAGCTCGGGGCGACTGAGTCCTAGTCCAGCAGTGCGGCGACTCTGAATGGTTTTTTCATCGGGTAGTGATTCGAGTTTTCGATCCAGTCCGGCGTCGCGTTCCAATATACGAATAAGCTCAGCTTGTTCACCTAAGCGTTCCGGCGATTGTGAGGCAATCATACTGATAGACTGAGTTTGCAGGTAGTTATTGCGCAGAACTTGGCGCTCCACGTCTTTGGTCATACTTTTTAGTAGTTTATTTCGATCAATAAAGCTTATTGTTTGTTTGGCGACAAGTTCGTCAAGAAGTATCTTTATATTAACTTCATTATCTGATGAATCGACGCCGGCGGAATTGTCGATAAAGTCGGAATTGCATCGTCCACCATTCAGGGCATATTCAATGCGCCCAGCTTGGGTCAATCCCAAGTTACCACCTTCACCAACCGCCTTGCAGCGCAATTGCGAGCCGTTCACTCGGAGATTGTCGTTGGCGCGATCTCCCGCCTGTTGATGGGTTTCACTTTCTGCTTTCACATAGGTACCAATACCGCCGTTCCAGAGTAAGTCGACCGGCGCTTGCAGAATATGGTGAATTAGTTCATCTGGCGTGTAGGCGCGGTGTTCCAAGGCTAATGCACGGCGAGCCTGTTCACTGGGTGTAATGCTTTTGAGCGTTCGGGAGTAAATATCACCGCCGGGTGACAGAAGCGCTTTGTCGTAATCGCTCCAGTTGGAGCGGGGCAGTTTAAATAGGCGTTTGCGCTCCTTCCAGCTTTCTTCGGTATTGGGTGTCGGATCAAGAAAAATATGCAGATGATTAAAGGCCGCGATTAAGGCGGTTTTTTTAGAAAGCAGCATACCATTGCCAAATACGTCGCCGGCCATATCGCCAATGCCCACCGTGGTAAATTCTTCGCGTTGGATGTCTTTGTTATGTTCACGAAAATGACGCTTGACCGCTTCCCAGCCACCTTTGGCGGTAATGCCCATTTTCTTGTGGTCGTAGCCATTCGACCCGCCTGAAGCAAAGGCGTCGCCAATCCAAAAGCCAAAGGCTTTGGAGACGCCATTGGCAATATCGGAAAATGCCGCGGTACCTTTGTCAGCGGCAACCACAAGATAGGGATCTTCGTCGTCGTGACAAACCGTTAACGGTGGCCGAATGACACGGTCGTCGTGCCGATTATCGCTTAGTGATAACATCGCCCCGATAAAATCTATATAGCAGTTGATCACTTCCGCTTGTGTGGCTTCTCTCGATACGTTTTCGGGTAAGCGGCGGCATACAAAACCGCCCTTGGCGCCGACTGGCACAATAACGGCATTTTTAACCATTTGTGCTTTCATCAAACCGAGGACTTCGGTACGGAAATCTTCTGGCCGGTCTGACCAGCGCAAGCCGCCGCGCGCGACTTTGTCGCCGCGTAGATGCACGGCTTCAAAGCGCGGGGAGTGAACCCAGATTTCAAATCGCGGCCGCGGCGCAGGTGCTTCTAGGATATCTCGCGTCGAAAATTTAAACGCATATATGGCGTTATTAACTGCTTGCTCATTCTCGTTTTGATAATAGTTACTGCGAAGCGTCGCTATTATTAGGCTGCGTAAGCTGCGGAACAGGCGGTCGGCATCTAGGCTTTGGACAGATTCCAGTGCAATGTCTAATTGTTCAGTTAGCTTTGTTTGTAGTGTGTCGCGGTCGGTGACATGCAGCTTGAAACGGGCGTGGAATAAATCAATTAACAGACGGCTTATGCTGCTGTTGTCAACCAATAATTTACTGAGATAATTTTGCTCGAAGTGGCTGCCAAGCTGTTTAAGATAACGGCAATAGGCGCGAATTAGCGAGGCTTCGCGCCAGCTGATATCGGCGCTAATAATCAAACGATTAAAATCATCGTCGTCACATAATTCCTTGTGAATGGCGATAAAGGCCTGCTCAAAGTGGCTGGCGTCGTGCCAAAACACGTGATTAACATTGACGGCTGTCTGGGCACGAAAATCCTGAATCCAGTATGTTTTATCGTTGTTAATGGTGACTGGGTACAAATCTTCCAATACTAGGCGCAATCCGAGGTTGCTGAGCCGCGGCAGTATGTCGGCGAGTGGTAATGGCTGATCTTTAAAATAACAACGTAATTCAACGCTCTCGTCGGCGCGAGATGCATCGCGGAAAATTTTTACCGCTAGCTTGTTGCTTGATTTTTGTAATTGCTCAAATTGTTCTATGTCGGCGGCGGCTTTGTCAATATTTGTCTTTGCAATATAGGCCGCCGTGAAGGCATCGCCGTAATGCAAAAATAGTCCTTGAGCCGTTTTGCATGGATAGTTGGTGTACAGCATCGACTTTAGCTTTTCAATCCAACTTTCCGTAACGCCACAGATCATTTCTTCCAGCGCCGCGTTGTCTAAATTTTTCGTCTCCTCCATGCGAATTTGAACGATGAGATGTAGGCGTGCCATTCGGTTGTCGGTGAAGTAAATGGTAAAGTCGCTACTATCGGCATTCAATTTTGTGGATATTAATGTTTGTATTTTCTCGCGAACGTGCTGGCTGTATTGCTCTCGGGGAATGTAGACCAAAATAGAGTAGTAGCGCTGAAAGGGGTCGGTACGGCTGAACACCCGAACGCGATTTTGTTCTTCTATGGCAACCAAACCCATGGTGATTTCAAATAATTTTTTGGCGCTGCTTTGAAATAGCTCATCGCGTGGAAAGGTTTCTAATATTTGCAGCATCACTTTGCCATTGTGACTGCCGGGTGGAAAATGAGCGAGGTTCATCACAGCATGGATACGATCAGCTAGCAGGGGAATATCAAGTGCTCGGCAATTATAGGCGGCGCGGGTCATCAAACCATAAAAACGGTGCTCACCTTTTAGCTCGCCCTTGGCGTTGTAATCTTTAATAGCGATATAGTCCATGGGCACAAAGCGTCTGATGGGCGCCAATTCGCTCGATTTGGTAATGGTCAGTACGCGTGGACTTTGTAAATAATGCTCTAGAATTTGCTGCCGCTGCTCCGGAGATTGGATGTGCTCCCAAGGAGTAGACTCTAATTTCATACCGAGCCGGGACGACTCTATCGCTTGCAAATTTCTTTGACCGCCCTGTTGCCTGACCTGCATCTCCACATAGGCGATAAAGGTGAGGTTGTTGGCGGTAAGCCAGCCGAGGAAATTACAAACTTGCCGGCGTGACTTCGTTTTTATCGGTGCAGAATTTTGTGAGTAATATAGTTGCAGGGCTTCCGCTTTTTCGCGCATGGGCTGCCAGTGCTTAACAATTAGCTCTATGGTACTGAGTGCTTTGCGGATACGCTGTTTTAAGCGAGTCGGCGATATTGCGCTTGGGCTAGCCTCCAGCTCGTAGCGCACAAATGACTCTGCTCGGTAGTCGGTGTGCTGCTGTTGCTTACGATCGAGTGCAACGATATCAAGAAGTTGTCCGGCCTTGTCTCGGTTTACCCAGAAAATGGGGTGGTGAGATAAAAGTATGGTGTAACCGGCGTCGTATAGAAGGCTGCAAAGGGTATCAAAAATGAATGGCTGATCTTTGGTAACCATTTCAAATATCAGCAGGCCGCTGTCTTCTTGTTCACTAATACGTATTTGGAGATGGTCGGGACGTCTTGATTCGGCAAGACTCAGGTGTGACTGAACGATACCGAGGAGCTCAGCGGCGCTGCGCTTGGCAATGGTTTCACCGGCCGTAACATCCCAATAGCGGCCCGCTACGGCATTTAGCGCTGCAGACTTAGGGGTATTGCCGAGTTTTTTTTGAATGAGACGTGTTAATTTTAAGATTTTAGATTTCATATGTCAGGCTTGCCTAATAATAATCAAGGTATTGACTGTATAGCGTGCTCAGTACACTACCGGACAGCAGACGGGCTTGATTTCAGCTTAGTCAATATATCGGCGATTTCAAACGTAGTCGCTAGGATTGGAGTGGGAAATCCTCTTATTCCGAACCTAATCCCCAGGCCTCAGACAAAATTGATCTCTCTGCTGAAAATGCTCGGCTTACGTTAGAGCTGCGGCGCATTATGGAGGAACGCGAGATCCTAAAAAAGGCCACAAAGGACTTTGCCAGCAACCCAGAGTGAAGTACGGCTTTATCCGCGATAATCAACATGAGCTCCCTATCCAGAAGATGTGTCGGGTCTTTAAGATTAATCGTAGCGGTTACTATGCACGGCTGAGCAAACCATTGTCTGACCGAGCCATTGAAGATCAGCGGTTATTGAAGCGGATAAAAGCGTTTTACGTCGCTAGCGGCAGTACCTATGGCAGCCCCTGAATAAACCGCGATCTGCGTGATGAAGGTGAATTTTGCAGTGTTCATCGTGTGGCTAAAATCATGCGAGAGAATAAGCTGAAAGCTTTTTCGCGACATTTAGACAGCGGGTTACCAAACGAAAGATATATTCGACCAGACAGGAGGCCAAAGGGGAGGAGATTCTCCGCCCCTCTTGTATTTATAGTTCGCGAGCTTTTATTCTTCCTCGAGCTTGCTCATCCGCAATAGATGAATTTGCCGACTATCGGCGTTCACTACTTTGAATTCGTAATTTTCAAGTCGTGTTACTTCATTGCGGCTGGGCAGGTGGCCAAAGGCTTTCAGCAGCAGGCCGCCGATGGTGTCGAACTCATCGTCACTAAAGCGCGCATTGAAATGGTCATTAAAATCGTCGATGGGTGTGAGTGCCTGCACCACAAAATCGTTTTCAGCAATTTTTCGAATAGGCAGATCGTCGTCCTCGTCGTACTCGTCTTCGATCTCGCCGACGATTTGTTCAAGGATGTCTTCAATGGTAATAAGGCCGGCGGCGCCGCCGTATTCATCAATAACAACCGCCATATGGTTACGCTTTTCGCGGAAGTCTCGCAGCAGCACATTCAGGCGCTTACTTTCTGGCACCAAAGTGGCAGGGCGTAAAATGTCGCGGATGTCGATATCGGCGCTGGTTTCAAATTTCCATAACAGCGGCAGCAAATCTTTGGATAACAGAATACCCAATACATTATCTAAGGTGTCGCCGATGACAGGGTAGCGAGAGTGACCGGTGTCGATGATCATGGGGAGAAGTTCGCTGAGCGGCTGGTCGGCTTTGAGTACCACCATTTGCGGGCGAGGGACCATGATTTCTCTGGCCTGCATATCACTGATATGCATAGCACCTTCAACAATATTTATGGCGTCGTCATCAATAACTTCATTCTGTTTGGCAACAGCTAGTAATTCAAATAGATCTTCCCGTGTTTTGGGTTCAGATGAAAAAGCATAGGCTATTTTCTCGATCCAAGATTTGTCACTTGGATCGGTGCTAGATCGATCTTCGCTCATGGTTTTGGGTGCTGTCCTCACAAAATAGGGGTATAGGGATTACTGATATTCAGTGTTTTTAGGAGCGCAATTTCTAGCGTTTCCATCGCTTCGGCTTCGTCATCTTCAATATGGTCGTAGCCTACCAGATGGAGTGTACCGTGAATTACCATATGCGCCCAGTGATCTAGACAGGCTTTGTGCTGTTCGTTCGCTTCACGCTCTACCACTTGCTTGCAGATAGCGAGGTCGCCGAGCAGGGGGAGGTTGAGTTCTGGAGGGAGATCGGCCGGAAACGACAATACATTGGTTGAGCCGATTTTTTGCCGATACTGCATATTTAATTCGGCACTTTCGGTCTCATCGACGAGGCGAATACTTAGCTCCGACACGTCGCGCAGCCCCTGTAGTGCCGCTCCGGCCCAAAGTCTAAAGTCTTGTTCTGTGGGCAGATTTTCCGCGTTGCAGGCGATTTGTAAATCCAGCTCTAGCTCGATGGCAGCATTCATCGCGGTGGTTCGTTGTCAGCTTCAAACACCGCGTAGGCTTCAACAATACGCTGTACCAGTGGGTGGCGAACCACATCTTTGGCGGCAAAATGGGTCATACTAATGCCGTCAATATCACTAAGTACTTTCATGACGTGAATGAGTCCAGACGGCGTGCCGCGGGGTAAATCGATCTGGGTGGCGTCGCCAGTGATGACCGCGATAGAGCCAAACCCAACGCGCGTTAAAAACATTTTCATTTGCTCGCGGGTGGTATTCTGCGCTTCATCCAAAATAATATACGAGTCATTTAGTGTTCTACCACGCATATAGGCCAGTGGGGCGATTTCAATAATATTGCGTTCAATTAATTTGGTGACGGTTTCTAGGCCCACCATTTCGTAGAGTGCGTCGTAGAGAGGGCGTAGGTAGGGGTCTATTTTCTGCGCCAGGTCACCGGGTAAAAACCCCAGCTTTTCGCCTGCTTCGACCGCTGGCCTGACGAGCAGAATACGTTGAACTTGATTCGATAGTAACGCCTCTACCGCACAGGCGACTGCGAGATAAGTTTTGCCCGTGCCGGCCGGGCCAATGCCAAAGTTGATATCACAGCTTTGAATAGCTTTGACGTAGAGCTGCTGATTTTTGCCGCGGGGTTTAATACTGGCTTTTTTAGTTTGAATAATCACGGGCACGTCGTCTAGGGTAGTGGGACGACTGAGTTGTTCGATGCCTGATTCTTGCAGGTGCAGGTGTACGGTCTCGATATTAAGCCGGCCGCCGTTTTGGCTTTCCTTGTAGAGCTGTTTAATTAGCTGCACCGCGTCATCAACTGCATTGGTGTTGCCATTAATTTGAAAGGTATTGGCGCGGGCGGCAATACGAATGTTTAGGCGTCTCTCAATCAATTTGAGATTGGTATCGAGATGTCCGCAGAGTTCAGCCAGTAGACGGCTATCGTTGGGTTCGAGTGTCAGTACGCGCTGTATGTCTTGTGTAGTCAATAGTTCACCAAATGCCGCAGATGCGGCGATAAAGGAGATGTAAGAAGTCTAGGCTCAGTAAGTGTCGCTTAATTGCACAGCTCGCCGCGCAGTGAGTTGGTATAGGCTTCTAATATATTTACGTTCACAAATTGGCCAATGACAGCCTTATCTAAGCAGGGGAAGTTCACCACTCTATTGTTTTCGGTGCGACCCTGCAATTCACCGGGGTCTTTACGTGATACCCCAGTAACTAAAATTTGCTGTTGGCTGCCCGCCATTTGTCTACTAATTTGCGCAGCGTTTTGCAGAATATGGTGCTGCAAGGTGGCCAATCGTTGCTTTTTTACCTCTTCTGGGGTGTCATCGGGCAATTGTGCCGCTGGCGTGCCGGGTCTGGCGCTGTAGATAAAGCTAAATGAGTGATCGAAACCAATGTCGTTTATTAGCTGCATAGTGGCGTTGAAGTCTTCATCGGTTTCGCCGGGGAAGCCGATGATGAAATCTGATGACAAGCTAATATTGGGGCGAATGGTCTTTAATTTCGCTATTTTTGCGCGGTATTCATCGGCAGTGTGACCGCGTTTCATGGCCGCTAAAATGCGGTCACTGCCGTGTTGGACTGGCAAATGAAGATGATCCACCAATTCCGGCACAGTGGCATAGGCCCTAATAAGAGCCTCGCTAAACTCAACGGGGTGAGATGTGGTGTAGCGAATGCGATCAATGCCATCGACCTGGGCAACAAAATGTACCAGTTCTGCGAAGTCGATAATCTCGCCGTCATGGTTCTCGCCGCGATATGCGTTTACATTTTGGCCTAGTAAATTTACTTCGCGCACCCCTTTGGCGGCCAGCTGCGAAACTTCGGTGATAACGTCTTCAAAGGGGCGGCTGACCTCTTCACCACGGGTATACGGTACGACGCAGAATGTACAGTATTTGGAGCAACCTTCCATAATTGAGACAAAGGCACTGGGGCCATCGACACTGGGTTCAGGCAGTGAATCGAATTTTTCTATTTCTGGAAAGGTTACATCGACAATAATCGGGCCGTCGAATTTTTTGGCGTCGAGCATATCTGGCACGCGGTGCAGTGTTTGCGGTCCAAAAATAAGATCTACATAGGGCGCGCGTTTGCCGATATCGCTGCCTTCTTGGCTAGCAACACAGCCACCGACACCTATTTTTAGGTTTGGGTTTTTGTCTTTAAGTTTTTTCCAGCGGCCAAGTTGATGGAAAACCTTTTCCTGTGCTTTTTCGCGAATTGAGCAGGTGTTGAGCAACAGTACGTCAGCCTCACTGGGGTCGTCGGTTCGCACATAGCCATGGCTTACCCCGAGTAAATCCTGAATACGGGAAGAATCGTACTCATTCATCTGGCAGCCGTGGGTTTTGATAAACAGTTTTTTAGGCTTATCGGCGGTGCTTGGGGTCGCCGTCACTGGCGTTTGGCTGGCTTTATTTGACGTGAGTTCTTCTGGCATAAGGCGCAAACAGGCTGCTGATAAAATAGGGTGTGTATTATAGCTAAAATATCGTCTAAAACCCAGAAGTGCAGTGGATTTTGTAAATTTATGCTATCATCCGCGGCCCGGTTTTCCGGTGTATAGCAATGTATATAAGCGCCCCAAAGCAGTGCCCAGAGACGATGGAAAGACTATGGCCCAACTACCTATTTATAAAGTCATTTTTCACAACAACAGCAAGGTTTATGAGCTTTATGCGCGCGCAATTTACCAGAGCGACATGTACGGGTTTATAGAAATTGAAGAGTTTGTGTTTGGTGAGCAAAGCCAGATTGTGGTCAATCCAGGTGAAGAAAAATTGAAAAATGAATTTAGTGGCGTTACGCGCAGCTATATTCCTATGCATTCGATTGTTCGAATTGACGAAGTTGAAAAGGAAGGCACGGGTAAAATAGTGGATGCCGAGGGCGGCAGCAATGTGCGGCACTTTCCCAGCGTTCCGGGACGGCCAATTACCCGTACCCCCGATAGTGAATAGTGCTGATACATCGCAATAATGTGATGCTCTGCAGATATAAAAAAGGGCGCCAATTGGCGCCCTTTTTTCGCTTGTATTGCGGAGTTTAGTGTAAATGCCCGCTTATAAGCCTAAGAGATATAGCGATTACGTCGCGCTTTGGAGGCGCTGTTTTACTGACGCCAGCTTAACGCAGCTCACGAATACTGCCATGGCGCGGTCAATTTCATCTAGGCTAGGTACGCTTGGAGCAATACGAATATTGCTGTTGGCGGGGTCTTTGCCGTAGGGGAATGTGGCGCCAGCTGGGGTTAGCTTAACGCCGGCTTCGGCGGCTAATTTCACCACCTCTTTAGCCAGACCAGGCAGGGTGTCGAAGGACACAAAATAGCCGCCCTGGGGTTCGGTCCAGCTAGCCATACCAGACTCGCCTAAACCTTCGCGCAGATGTTTGAGCACGATATCAAAACGCGGCTTAAGCACGGCGGCGTGCTTGCTCATATGATCTTTTATGCCGTCAGCATCTCTTAATAGCCGAATATGGCGCAATTGATTGATCTTGTCCGGACCAATTTGCGACATACCCAAGTGGTGGGTGAAGGCTTTTAAGTTGCCTTTAGACATCCCTGCGAAGGCGACGCCAGCGCCGGCATAAGTAATTTTCGACGTAGAGCCAAACAAATAGACGCTGTCTTCTGTGCCGTATTTACGGCAATTATCCATTAGGTTTGCTACTTCGGGGGCATCTTCGCTTAGCTGGTGAACGGCGTAGGCGTTGTCCCAAAAAACCCGGAAGTTGCTGCTGGCGATCTTGCCCAGTTGAGCAATGCGATCAACTACATTATTTGAATATACGGTACCGGTGGGATTGCTGAAGCGTGGCACACACCAGATACCCTTGATGGACGGATCGTTCTTTAGTAATTCTTCAACGGCGTCCATGTCTGGGCCGTCGTCGTTTAAGGCAACGGTGATAAGCTCAATACCGAGGTGTTCGCAAACACTGAAATGGCGGTCGTAGCCCGGGACGGGCGCGATGAACTTAGTGTTGCCACCCTCGCTAATCCAGCTCGGTGCGAGCTCGCCAAAACCTTGGTATAGGCCGAATTGTGCGGCCATATACATCAGTGTCAGGCTGCTATTGCCGCCGATCAGAGTTTCTTCTGGAGTGACGCCAAGCACTTGGGCAAATAAGCGTTTGCATTCTGGGATGCCATCTAGGCCGCCGTAGTTGCGTAAATCAGTGCCGCTTTCGTTGCTGAGGTCATCGCCCAAAATTTCATTGATGCTATCTGATAACGAGAGTTGTTCCGCACTGGGCTTGCCGCGAGTTAGGTCAAGACTCAGGCCTGAGGCTTTAAACTGCTGATATTCTTGGGTCAGCGTGGTTTCCCATTCGCGCAGCTGTTCGGTAGTTGCTTGGTCTAGTTGCAAAGTCATCACCTTAAATGCGTGATCGCTGTGGTAAGCGATTTAACTGTAGAAGTTGGGTCGCGTTAGACCGCGACGGCCAATCATCAGAGCAGGAAATTATACCTAGTTTTGACTGGTATCAACAACTGCCAGCATCGATTGACTCAGGTTATTGCTCAGCGGGACTAGTGTTTGGCGTCGGGTTTGCCAATGTTAACACTGTCAATAAATACGATTATGCGCAGTTGCTGAAGGTCTTTAATTAATGCTCGGCAGCCATAAGAAATGCGCTGCAAACCATCACTCGGTTGAGTTTCTATATCTGTATTTTTTGCTCTTGCGCGGCTAAGCCCTGAGCAGCCCATTGGCGGTTGAATATATCAGCTGATGTCATCGATAAATCGCAGGCTGGGGTCTGGCGGAGCGCTTTTACTACCGTGGCGCAATCAGTAATAAAAAAGACCGTCGTCATAGTACTGTAGAGCATATTATCGATGCTCAGTGGTGCTATATGGTAGATTTTCTCGTCTAGCATATCGGATACTTTCTTGCGTCAACGGGTAAGCCGTTTTTGGTTATTTGCGGCATTTAATTGGTGCTCGTTATTGAGTTTGATGCTTTGCAATGTGTGTTGGTAGCAGGTGTCAATTTGCTCGCTAATGCTATTGAATTGATTCGCGTCGATTGTGTGAGCTTGTTAGGGCTTCTCTGCAATAAACGTGGCCCGCCGCGGTGCAGGGTAGCCTTCAATCGTTTGGTTGGGGTTGTCAGGGTTGAGAAACTCAGCCAGAGAATGAAAGCTCATCCAGTCGGTGCTGCGCTGTTCATCCCTTGAGGTTTGACTAACGTCGATGAGCTTGGGGGATTTAAAACCAGCTTTTTTCAGCCATGCCTCTAAGGTAGCAGTACTTGGAATAAACCACACGTTCCCCATTTTACTGTAGCGTCCTTCAGGGACTAGAACTTCACCTGCTTGGCCTTCAATGACTAAGGTTTCTAGCACCAGTTGTCCGCCGGGGCGAAGGCTGTCGCGCAGTGCTATCAGATGATCAAAGGGGGAGCGGCGATGGTAAAGAATTCCCATCGAAAAGGTGGTATCGAAAGCTTGCAACTTTTCTGGAAGGTGCTCAATACCCATTGGCAAAACAGCGACGCGGTCGTTTTGAAGGTATTTTTGCAAGGCGAAATACTGCATAACAAATAGTGGTGTAGGGTCTATGCCGACCACTAGGTTTGCCCCTGCGCCGCGCATACGCCAGCAGTGATAGCCGCTGCCGCAGCCAACATCCAAGACGGTACGTCCCTCAAGTGGCGATATCGCATCTTTGAGTCGATTCCACTTCCAGTCTGACCGCCATTCGGTATCTATATGTACGCCAAAGAGTTCATACGGACCTTTGCGCCATGGATGTAAACCTTTTAAGGCGTCCCGCAGTTGTTCGCGCTGACCGTCACTGATGCTGCCATCAGCGCCCACCCGGGGTGTGTTCAGTGCGATGGTGTCGGGACTGAGATCGGGTAATGCCGCCAGTGCCTCTTGCCAGCGGGGTAGGTCGCCAAAGCGCGCTTCGTTGAGCCCGGCGGCTATTTGCAGGGGTAACTCTTTTGACCAATTCGCGAGTTGAGCGTGCTCACTGAGATGGTTTAAAAATGCCTGATAGTCGGTCATTTTATAGCCACGAGTGAGGCGAAATTGAAACACTGGAACCACACATCAATACTGCTGAATCCTGCGTCGCGCAGCCGTTGTTGATGTTGCTGCAGCGTTTCGGGCACAAGCACATCTTCAATGGCGTTGCGTTTCTGCGCGACCTCCAGCTCGCTATAGCCGTTGGCGCGTTTAAATGCGTGATGCAGGTCGGTATTGAGTTCTTGTAGATGGGGATCTGAAAATCGAATTTTTTCCGACAAAATTAGAATGCCGCTGGGGCGCATGGCGTCGCTGATCTCTTGAATGAGAGCCGCACGCTCATCAGCGGGTACAAATTGCAGGGTGAAATTAAGCACGACCACCGACGCGTTACTGATCTGGGTATCTTGAATACTCTCGCAGCGCAGGCTAACAGCTTGCGGGAGATCGGCAATATAGTGCTGGCAGCGTGCAATCATGGCCGATGAATTATCGACACCGATAATTTGGCAGTTTCGCTCTTCAATTTCCCTCGCCATTGCCAAGGTGCTGGCGCCCAGTGAGCAGCCAAGGTCATAGCAATTACTTCCGCTCTGCGCATATCGACCTGCCATTACCCCGGTCATGGCAATTATTGTTGCATAGCCGGGCACCGATCGCTGAATCATATCGGGGAAGACTTCGACCACATGCTCGTCAAAAGCAAAACGCGCGAGGCTTGCATGCGGGGTGGAGTAGAGAGTGTCGGGTTTAGTCATGGATGTTGTAAACAGGTTATGACGGCGATGTATTTTACCATAATCAATATTGGGTGCGCGGGTGTATTTGAATCTGACGATTATTGATGAGTTTAAAACGTTAAAAGTAGTTTAATATCGAATCTGGAGATAGCTTAATACTCATTGTACTACTCCCGGTATTTGCTTGTGCCGTTATTGATGTAAGGAAGTGATTGCGTTGCTGATGGACCGGGAGCGCAAGGGACGGATTACGGATTTTTCAATAACAGACTAGTGCCTGCTATTGCCCCCTCGAGCGGCTATTGGCGTCTAAAATGCTGGACGCATTTTACCGATCCACGTGGCGGATCTCACCCACTCGTCAGGTGCAGATTACTTATCTTCGGGCATAAAAAAGGCCAGCAAGTGAGTAACCGCTGACCTCTTTTAAATAATGGTAGCAAGGGGCGGATTCGAACCGCCGACCCCAACATTATGAGTGTTGTGCTCTAACCAACTGAGCTACCTTGCCACAGTCTCTCTGAAGAGAGAAGGCGCGCATTTTCCAAGGATCGGCGCACCTTGTCAAGCGCCGATCAGCTTGACTTACACATTGAAGCGGAAATGGACAACATCGCCGTCTTTAACAACGTAGTCTTTACCTTCTAATCGCCATTTTCCTGCGTCTTTGGTGCCTTGTTCGCCGCTGTATTGAATGAAGTCGTTGTAGGCGATAACTTCTGCGCGGATGAATCCTTTTTCAAAGTCGGTGTGAATCACGCCGGCAGATTGTGGTGCGGTGGCGCCAACGGGGATGGTCCAAGCGCGAACTTCTTTTACACCAGCGGTGAAGTAAGTTTGTAGGCCTAAGAGTTGATAGCCGGCGCGAATAACGCGGTCTAGTCCTGGCTCTTCCATGCCGAGGTCTGCGAGGAATTCGGCCTTTTCATCTTCGTCGAGCTCGGCAATTTCGGATTCAAGTTTATTGCAAATAGGCACCACGATGGCGCCATCCTCGGCGGCGATGGCACGTACAACGTCGAGATGGGGGTTGTTTTCAAAACCCTCTTCGTTGACGTTGGCGATATACATGGTCGGTTTGATGGTGAGTAGGTGCAGGGTGTTGGCGCGTGCTAGTTCATCGCTGTCCAGTGCCAGTGAACGCACGGGTTTGCCTTGGTCGAGGTGGGCGAGTAACTTTTCAAACAGATTTTTGAGGGTGGTGGCTTCTTTGTCGCCACTCCTGGCGACGCGCGCCACTTTCTGCAGCTGCTTGTCGATGCTTTCCATGTCGGCTAGTGCCAGCTCGGTATTGATGATCTCAATATCGGCGGCAGGGTCTATTTTGTTGGCGACGTGAATAATATTGTCGTCTTCAAAGCAGCGCACTACATGGGCTATGGCGTCTGTTTCGCGAATATTGGCGAGGAATTTATTGCCTAGGCCTTCGCCTTTTGAGGCGCCTGCTACGAGTCCGGCAATGTCTACGAACTCCATGGTAGCGGGCATGACGCGTTCTGGCTTAACAATTTCGGTCAGCGCGTGCAGTCGTGGGTCGGGCACCATAACGATGCCTGAGTTGGGCTCTATAGTGCAGAAGGGGAAATTTGCCGCATCAATGCCAGCATTGGTTAGGGCGTTGAAGAGGGTTGATTTGCCGACGTTTGGAAGTCCGACGATGCCGCAGTTAAAGCCCATATGATATTACCCTTGTTTGTAGCTGTGCAGTTGATTCATGGCTTTGGCCCAGTCGCCGCGTACCGCGTCTTCTAAGGTGCGCAGTGCTTCGTCAATGCAGCGATCTATGCTGATTCGCTCATCTGCGGGTGGTTTGCCAAGCACATAATTGGTGACTTGAGAGGCGTGGCCTGGGTGGCCGATACCGACTCTTAGTCGATGAAATTTACTATTGTTGCCCAGTTGAGCAACGGTGTCGCGCAGGCCATTGTGGCCACCGTGACCGCCGCCATTTTTATAACGCGCGGTGCCGGGCGGAATATCCAGCTCGTCGTGGGCGACAAGTATGGCTTCCGGGGTAATTTTGTAGAAATTAGCGAGTGCGGCGATAGCTTGTCCACTGCGATTCATAAAGGTGGTTGGTATAAGCAGGCGCAGGTCGTGGCCATGGTAATGAATTCTGGCGGTGTCGCCAAAGAAACGAGCCTCGCTATTCAGCGAACAGCCTTGTTGCCGGGCTAGCTCTGAAACAAGCCAGGCGCCCGCATTGTGACGTGTATCGTGATATTGCGGGCCGGGATTGGCCAGCCCTACTATCAGTTT
>JBKEFB010000015.1:0-39135 GCA_046712405.1 Zhongshania sp.
TACGGCAATCCTAGAACGTATGGTCTAGATGTCAGCTATAACTTTTAAAATGCGCTAACTGCTACCGCAGTGCAATATCAAAATACCTTGAAGGGTCTAAAACAGCATTTTGTTTTAGACCCTTTTTCATTTCAGTTCGCAGCGATTTTAAAGTTATTATTTGGCAGCTCTAATTGTCGCCATGAATAATTGATCAAAGTGTTGGCGTAAGTCAGAACGAATTTAGACAATCAAACTGCAGCTGCTTATAAAATTAGTGGAAATTTTGTCTCTCTACGTAAATAACGAGACTAAAAATTATTTAGTGGCGCTTAGATGCTGGCATAGATGTCTAGTATGTCCATGTAGCACTGGGCTTAACTCAAGTTACAGCGCGAATGAAAAGGAGACGCTTGACCTTTAAGTAAAAATGGAAATAGTAATGGCTGTCTAATTAAAGGTCATTTAATCCAGCCGAAGCCTAGGTATGTGCCGCTATTTGGTTTTCAGATTTCATCCCCTGACTTTTTAGGGGCCATGTGTGAGGGGCAGTATAATCAATATAAAAGAATACACATTTATATAAAAGACGTTTTTATATATGTTTTCATGATCTTGTCTTTTATTGTTTAGCTATACGAAGATAATAAAACAATTTTTATAACTTTATGGTGCTGAATAGTATGTTGTCTTTATTTAGTCCGTGTAAAAAACATAAACATTAACTGGTTTTACAAAAATACGATTAACAAGGCCTAGCCCTTATTGCAGAACGCCTGGAGTTTTTATAGTTTGATAAACTACATTGTTGAGTATTACACTATCGGCGTTAATAATTAATATGTTGGAGGTGAGATTAGTTATACAGATTGAACTTACCAAAGATCATAAATAACAATTAATTTTTCGGATTGAAAAAAATAATTATATTGAAGTAGGGGGTCGCGCTAGAAGCCAATTTATTTGGAATATGTGTCAGAACCGTTTGCAAACACGCTAGATTAAGTTCAAGGTAAGAAGGAGTAAATCAGTAACTGTGCCACTTAAGCGGGGGCGGAAAATAATTTGCATGCCGTGAAAAAATTAGCAAGTCGCTCTCAATGATATTTTTAGGCAGTATTTTCCGAAATGAATAGAGTGAGTCAAGCTGAAAGTAAGTGAGCGGCAAATAAACAAAATTATTCGTTTAATAAAAATATAGTAGTTGAAAATTCAAGTCAATTAATAGTTAAGCATTGGGCTGCGTAAGCCACTTAAGATTGATGAACTTCGGACTTGAATCCGCGACTCTTATTCTCTGCTTTTGCAATACAACTTTAAAATTAATGGCAAGGCTCTCGTCCAGTTTTCGACTTGGTGATAGGTAACAAAAATAGAAGGCCGTTTATTAGACGTATTTGTAAATTTATATTTATTGTGAATAAGCTCTACGGCTCACCTAGTCTAAAATAGGTAACAATCAAGCCGCCTACGTGCAATGATGCGAAACGCACTAGATACGCTTGGCTGTCAATGCAATCGTGCTAGTGGCACAAAAAGGCTGTTTGAAATTATTCAGTCAACAGGGAATTATGCGATGATGAAATATTTATCAGCCACCCTGCTTATTGTGGTTTCGGCGTTCTACCTGCTTATTTGGCAAGCTCCCACTGTGCATGCCAAGCCAATTGATCAGTCTGCGTTTTCGACTGCCGCTGTTGAAAAAGGACGAGTGTTGGCTGGCTTGGGTAATTGCGCTAGCTGTCATACTGTGGATAAAGCAAAGCCCTTTGCCGGTGGTGTGTCTTTTTCCACTCCCTTCGGTACCTTGTATTCCACAAATATTACACCGGACCCCGGCGTTGGTATTGGCCAATGGTCGCTCCCAGCTTTTTCTAGGGCGATGCGAGAAGGGGTTTCTAGAGACGGCTCGCACCTATTTCCAGCTTTCCCTTACACCCATTTCAAACACCTTAGCGATGAAGATATCAGCTCACTTTACGCTTATGTGATGACCCGCAAACCGATTGCGGAGCAGCCGCCAAAAAATCAACTGCAGTTTCCCTTTAATCTCCGCTTCCTGCAGGCCGGTTGGAAATTATTATTTTTTGACAAAGATCAGTGCTGGCAGCCGGATCCAAAGCAAAGCGAGGTATTCAACCGCGGCGCTTATTTAGCCCAGGGGCTTGGTCACTGTTCCTCCTGCCATACGCCGCGCAATAGTTTTGGTGCAGAAATATCCGACCAGAAATACGATGGCGCCCTCGTCAATAATTGGTATGCACCTGCGTTAAATTCTCGGCAGTCGGTGCCGATTCACTGGAATGAGCCACTGCTCTATGACTATTTGCGTGCTGGGCAATCTGACATTCAGGGCGTAGCAATCGGTTCTATGGCCGAGGTGGTTCATCAGGGCTTGGCGCTGGCTCCCAATAGCGATATACGGGCTTTGTCGGTTTACATTAACAGCCTCAGTGGTAACCACGGCGGTGAAGACTCCCGCTCAAATACTGCCGCGGCCAAGCAGCTGATTTCAGCAGCCAACCAGTACGTCGCTGAGGAAGCGAGTCCCGAAGACAAGCGCGGCGAACAACTCTATCGCGGAGCGTGCGTTGCCTGTCATTACAACAGCGCTGATAAGCCCAAAGCCGTGCGCGCCGAGCTCAGCCTTAACAGTACGGTAACGGCTGACGATCCCACAAATTTATTACGCATTATGCTGGAAGGAATAACAGCAGATAACGGTACGCCCGGCATAGTGATGCCGGGGTTTAGTAGTCTCAATGACAGCGATCTGATCGCGCTCGCTCAGTTTCTTCGGGTTCGGGCTAAGCAGCCGCACTGGAATAATCTGCAGCAACGGCTCGATGAATTGAGGCGCTGAGCAGAGACGACATACGAGATAATGGGAGAACGAGTTATGGCGATCAATTTCAGTATTAATGGTCAGGCTGTCAGCATCGACCTGCTCAAAGACACACCGTTGCTATGGGTCATCCGCGACGAGATCGGCTTTACTGGCACTAAGTTCGGATGTGGTATCGGTATGTGCGGGGCTTGCACAGTCCATGTCAACGGCCGGGCTACCCGCTCATGCATTACCCCGGTGGGTAGTGTTAGTGGCACCGCCATCACCACGATCGAAGGGCTATCAGAAAAGGGTGACCACCCTCTGCAGCAGGCTTGGATCGACACCCAGACACCGCAATGTGGCTACTGTCAGTCCGGTCAGATTATGCAGGCCGCGACCTTACTACAGGATTTTCCCGACCCCACAGATGAGCAAATTGATAATGTGATGAGTGGCAACCTTTGTCGTTGCATGGCATATGTTCGCATTCGTAAAGCCATCAAGCTGGCCGCTCAACGCTTGTCGCATCCGGCCGACAATAATACCGCCACTACCGAACAAGAGGGTTAGCCCTATGAACAAATTCCCTGAGAATATACTCCCCGATACGGATGCCGCGGCTGAGTCGTCAATGTCACGACGTGGTTTCTTGATTGGCGCAGCGGGTGCGGGATTCATGCTCGCGTTTGCACGATCGCCCGCGAGCCTCGCAAACCCAGTCAAAAGCTTGGCCGAAGGAGGGTTTGAGCCCACTATCTGGTACCAAATCCAAAATGACGGCCGCATTATTGTTAATATCGCCAAAGCGGAAATGGGTCAGCACATCGGCACCGCACTGGCTCGAATTGTGGCTGAAGAGTTGGAGGCGGACTGGTCGGATGTCGAACTTCATCATGTCGACAGTGATCCCAAGTGGGGGTTTATGATTACCGGCGGCAGCTGGTCTGTGTGGCAAAGTTACCTACCGATGAGCCAAGCCGGCGCTGCCGGCCGTATTGCCCTAATAGACGAGGGAGCACGGTTACTCGGCGTTGCGCCAGCACAGTGTCACGCTCGCAACAGTCAGGTGATCGCGGGCAAGCTGTCGATCAGTTACGCCGATATTGTAAAACGGGGCGATATCAGCCGCAGCTTCAGCGAACAGGAATTAAAAGACATACCGATAAAGGCGCCCGCTGAGCGACGAGTCATCGGTGGCAAAAGTCGTGCCCTAGATATTCCGAACAAAACCAACGGCAAGGCAGTTTATGGTATCGACGCTAACATCTCGGGCATGGTCTATGGCCGGCCTTTAATTCCGCCGACTCGCTACAAGGCAAGTATTAATAGTATTGACGACAGCGCCGCCAAAACGATACCGGGGTATATTAAAACCATCGAGCTTAATGACCCTTCAGCTACTGTTTCCGGCTGGGCGGTGGTGATTGCCGACAGCTTCTATTCGGCTGATCAGGCGGCACAAAAAGTCAAGGTGAACTGGACTGCCGGCGACACCGCCAACATTGATGAAGCCCAGATACTGGAACACGGTAGGCAGCTGATCAATGACGCCAGTATTGGCTCACTGGTGGTGGACGATGAAGGCGTTGATCAGGCTTTCGCCAATGCCCATTCCAGCCTTGAAGCCGAATACCTTACCCACAGCGTGCTCCATTTCCAGCTTGAACCGGTGAATGCGGTGGCCGTGGAGAAAGGCGGCCAATGGGAAATCCACACGGGCAATCAATGGCAATCGTTGATTATCCCGGTATTGTCTAAAGCGCTTGCCGTACCAGAAAGCCAAATTGTAATGCGCACGTATATGCTCGGCGGGGGTTTTGGCCGACGTCTGAACGGGGATTACGCCGTACCGGCAGCGTTGGCGGCAAAGGCGATGGGCAAGCCGGTAAAACTGGTATTTACCCGCGAGGATGATGCGCGCTTCGACTCGGTTAGGTCACCCTCGGTGCAGCGTCTGCGCATGGCCTTTGATGAGCAAGGCCAAGTGACCGCGATGGAACAGCACGCAACGGCGGGGTGGCCGACCCAGGCAATGGCTCCCGCATTACTTGGCACCGGGGAAAATGGCGAGAAGTACGATCCCTTCGCCATCCACGGAGCGCTTCACTGGTACAGCTTTGGTGCGCTGCGACTGCGAGCGATCTCTAATGATCTGGCTAATGCCACCTTCAGGCCTGGCTGGCTGCGCTCAGTGGGCTCCGGCTGGGTCAACTGGGCGCTCGAAAGCTTCATCGATGAAGCTGCTTATCAAGCCGATAAAGATCCAATTGAATTTCGGCTTAGCCGCTTGCTCGCGGAGGGGAAAAATACCGGCTCTGCTCCTAATTCCGTAGGCGGCGCCAGTCGCCAGGCAAATGTGCTAAAACGGGTGCGCGACCTCGCTGGCTGGGGGCAATCCCTCCCCGCTTCCGTTGGGCTGGGTGTTGCCAGCAGTTACGGTCAGGAACGGGATATGCCCACATGGACGGCCTGTGTAGCCAAGGTTCATGTGGATAAGGACACGGGCGAGATCCGTGTAGAAAAATTAACCCTGGTTACCGACGCGGGCACCATTATCCACCCTGATGGCGCTCACGCTCAGGTGGAAGGCGCGGCGCTCTGGGGCTTAAGTATGGCTATTCACGAGGGTACAGAATTTGAGCAAGGTCAAGTGATCGACCGCAACCTCAACACCTATACACCCTTGCGAATGCGTGACCTGCCCGAACTTGAACTAGCGTTTATCGACAGCACAGAAAACCCCACGGGATTGGGCGAACCCGCCACCACCGTCGTCGGTCCCGCCATAGGCAACGCAATATTTGCCGCTGTTGGGGTGCGCATGCGCGAGCTGCCGATCAGAAGCAAGGCAGTGAAGGCAGCCCTGCTAGCACTATAAAGTTATAAACCGAGCGGTCACTCACATGGAACAAGGAGTGGCTGACTATGGTTAATGACGCTTACATTCAAAATAATAAAATGAATCAGCAGGTATGACTGATAATTCCTTAGCGATTTTCGCTGGCACGATCTGCGGCGTACGTGGGCGTCTTCGCACGTCCAAAACGGTAATGGCCTGCAAGAGTTGCAGGATTAGGAGGCTGGTCGACCGTCGATAGGGTGCTTAGATACGCGCATTTAGCAGCAGATCATTTGCTGTATGCGGCCAAACGGATTGAGGGCACAAGTTTGGGCACAGCACTGCAAAAACCAGTTGGCTTGCGATTGGTAGTAAATCGTTGATTTTAAAAAGGAAGGTAGTGGTGCCCAGAGACGGAATCGAACCGCCGACACGAGGATTTTCAATCCTCTGCTCTACCGACTGAGCTATCTGGGCATATATCGAGGGCTTTGGCTGCCTCTCAGAAGGCGCGTATTAAACCTGTTCCTTAAGAGTGAGTCAAGCCCCTGAAACATAGACTTATTCGCTGGGGGGTACATAGCCTTCAGCTTTTTCGTACTCTTCGCCCGATAGAAACTTTTGCATTTCTTCTTGCAGGAATTTTCGCGACGAGGGTTCCATCATGCTGAGATGCTTTTCATTAATCAGCATGGTTTGGTGGGTATGCCATTCTTCCCAAGCTTTTTTGGAGACGTTTTCAAAGATGTCCTGACCCTTAGGGCCTGGATAGGGCGCTTTGCTTAGGCCTTCAAGTTCTTGCTGGTATTTTTTGCAGAATACGGTGCGGGTCATAATAAGGCTTCTCTTAATAAATCTGAGCTGAATACAGCGTCGAGTAATTTTTTTACTGGTGCGGCAAGGCCGACTTGTTGCTCAGAGTGTCCCTTATACCAAAGCTGGGGTCTGTCTTCCATGATTGCGTTGATATCGGTGTCGAGATGAATATGTACTGGGGTGATGTCTAAGTGGAAATGGCTGAAGGTGTGGCGTATGACTGGCCACTGCTGTTTTGTGCCCTTGGCGTTGAGTGTGTTGTGAAGATAGTGATCTAGCTCGTCGGTATTTGCGGCCTCAGGAAAGCTCCACAGGCCGCCCCATATGCCGCTATTTGGGCGTTGCTCTAATAATATTTCGCCGCTCTTATTTTCTAAGATCAGCATATGGACTTGGCGGCTAGGAATTTGCTTGCGCGGCTTTTTGCCAGGATATTGTGTTTGAGCGTTAGCGGCGAAGCTCTGGCAGTTGTTTTGCACCGGGCAGCTTGGGCATTGAGGTTTGCTGCGGGTGCATAAGGTGGCGCCTAGATCCATGATGGCTTGGGTGTAATCGGCAACCCGGTTGTCTGGCGTAAGTTCTTCAGCAAGCTCCCAGAGTTGGTTCTCTACCTGTTTTATGCCGGGCCAGCCGTCAATGGCGGCGTAGCGAGTGAGTACCCGTTTGACGTTGCCATCAAGTATGGGTGCACGGCCATTGCAGGCAATGGAGAATATGGCGGCAGCGGTTGACGGTCCAACGCCGGGAAGAAGTTGCAGTTGCTGATGGTCGTGGGGGAATTCGCCGCCAAAATCGTCGCAGACCAGCTTGGCGGCCTTGTGCAGGTTTCTTGCGCGGGCGTAGTAGCCAAGACCGGTCCACAGCGCGAGAACATCATCAGTGGGCGCCTCAGCCAGGCTAGTCACCGTGGGGAAGCGCGCCATAAAGCGCTGATAGTAGTCGATGACGGTGGTGACTTGGGTTTGCTGAAGCATAATTTCAGACACCCACACCCGATAGGGTGTAATGCCTTGTTGCCACGGCAGGTCTTTGCGGCCGGCGATGTCGAACCATGCCAGCAACTGTTGGCTGAAGATTTGCTTATTACTTGATTTCATTAAGGGTTTCGCTGCCAACACCAGAGGCTGTTGCTGGCGTTAAAGCCAAGCTCTGCAAATAAATTGATGAGTTCTGGTGCGCTGCGCAGATCGGCGGAGATAGATTGCAGCTCAGCAGGCAGCTGCTTCATCGCCTGAATGATTAACTGTCTTGCCACGCCTCGGCGGCGAGTGACCTCGCGCACCGATAGTCTCGCGATTTGGTAGTCGCCATCGTATATGGGGGTAAGGGTAAAAGCCGAGAGAATTCGGCCATTAAAGCGACCACCGTAGATGATTAGCTTTCCAGATACGGCAGATGCCAGTAGCTTAATACTGTCGTTGGGATACAGTATTTCGAGGTCAGCGGCATCCTGAGAGTCGGGCTGAGTGATAATTTCTGCGTATACGGGCATTTATGACGCTTCTGCTGGGTGTAATACGGGTCGAGATTTTTTATAATACGCTATTGTAAGCAAATAACCGATGAGGCGTTGATGAACATGCGCAAAGCTACGATCAGCCGTAACACCTTAGAAACCCAAATTACTGCGACAGTAAATTTAGATGGCACGGGCACGTCGCATTTTGAAACTGGGATTCCCTTTCTAGATCATATGATGGACCAGATTGCCCGTCACGGTATGATTGATTTGGCGGTGTACGCCAAGGGTGACTTACACATTGACGCCCATCATACCGTGGAAGACATCGGTATTACCCTGGGCCAGGCGTTTGCCGAGGCGGTGGGTGATAAAAAAGGCATGACTCGTTACGGGCACGCCTATGTGCCGTTAGACGAGGCTTTAACGCGGGTAGTGATTGATTTCTCTGGTCGTGCCGGCCTGCAATACCACGTGCCTTACACCCGCGGAAGCGTGGGTGGTTTTGATGTAGATTTGTTCTCTGAGTTCTTTCACGGTTTTGTGAATCACGCCAAAGTGACTTTGCACATTGATAATTTGCGCGGTCAAAACACTCATCATCAAGCTGAAACCGTGTTCAAGGCCTTTGGTCGTGCAATGCGTATGGCTTTACAGCCTGATGAGCGCATGGCCGGTATTATGCCTTCTACCAAAGGCAGCCTCTAGGATTTATCTTTATGAGCTCTTCTTCCGTTGCCGTCGTCGATTACGGCATGGGTAATTTGCACTCCGTTGCCAGTGCGCTTGAGAAAGTGGGCAATGGGGTGAAAGTCTTGGTCACAGATTGCCCCGACACCATACTCAGTGCAGATCGCGTTATTTTTCCCGGCGTTGGCGCCATTCGCGATTGCATGGCTGAATTAAAAGCCCGCGGTCTTGATGAGGTAATTCAGGAGGTGGCGGCGCAAAAGCCCCTGCTCGGTATTTGCCTTGGTATGCAGGCACTGCTGGAAAGTAGTGAAGAAAACGGCGGTATAGCGTGTTTGGATGTGCTGCCCGGCGCGGTAAAGTTTTTTGGTGCTGATTTACATGACAGCGCTGGTACTCGTCTTAAAGTCCCGCATATGGGCTGGAATAACGTGGCGCAGACTATTGAGCATCCGCTGTGGGCGGGCATTGCCAATGACAGTCGGTTTTACTTTGTGCATAGCTATTATGTGGATGCGCCAGATTTTGTTGCTGGCACGGCAGATTACGGCGTGCAAGTACATGCGGCACTGGCTTGTGAAAATGTTTTTGCGGTGCAGTTTCATCCTGAAAAAAGTGGTGAGGCCGGCTTGCGCCTACTAAGCAATTTTTTGAATTGGGATCGCCCGAAGGCAGGATTTTTTCCCGTTTCATATTAAGGTTTACTCAGAATTTTATCTTTAGGTTTGTATTATGTTGATTATTCCGGCAATAGATTTAAAAGACGGACAATGCGTGCGCCTGCGTCAGGGCGAAATGGGCGACTCTACGGTATACGGTAACGACCCATTGGAAATGGCCGCACGCTGGGTTGCCGAGGGTGGACGTCGTCTGCATTTGGTTGATCTGAATGGTGCCTTTGAAGGCAAGCCTGTTAATGGCGAGGCGGTAAGGGCCATTGCCAAGGCCTACCCCGATCTGCCGATTCAAATTGGCGGTGGTATTCGCTCCATGGACACCATTGAGCAGTATTTAGATGCTGGCGTGAATTACGTGATTATCGGCACCAAGGCGGTGAAAGATCCTAAGTTTGTAGCCGAGGCCTGCAAGGCTTTTCCGGGTTCGGTCATTGTTGGATTAGATGCCAAAGAGGGTTTGGTCGCCACCGATGGCTGGGCAGAAGTGTCCACCTTGCTAGCTACTGAGTTGGCAAAGCGTTTTGAACAGGACGGTGTGACTTCAATTGTGTATACCGATATTAGTCGTGACGGCATGATGCAGGGCGTAAATATTGATGCCACTGTGGCGATGGCAAAAGCCTCTGGCTTGCCGGTCATTGCCTCTGGTGGGGTGACTAATATGGATGATATTCGGGCGCTAAAAGCGGTAGCCGATGCCGGAATATTGGGCGCTATTACTGGCCGCGCAATTTACGAAGGCGAGCTTGATTTGCGCGAAGCTCAGCGCTATTGCGACGAACAGCAGTAAAGGAAAGACACTATGGCTCTGGCTAAACGTATTATTCCCTGCCTGGATGTCGACAAGGGTCGCGTCGTAAAGGGCGTTAATTTTGTCGGTATTCGTGACGCCGGCGACCCTGTTGAGGTTGCCAAGCGCTACAACGAACAGGGTGCTGACGAAATTACCTTCTTGGATATTACTGCGACTCATGAGGGCCGTGAGACCACCGCCCATATTGTTGAGCAAATTTCTGCAGAGGTATTTATCCCGCTCACCGTTGGCGGCGGTATTCGCGAGATTAAAGATATTCGCGCCATGCTCAACGCCGGTGCCGACAAGGTTTGTATTAACTCGGCGGCGATACACCGTCCCGACTTTGTGACCGAGGCCGCCGATCGTTTTGGCACCCAGTGCATTGTGATTGCCATAGATGCCAAGCAGGTTGCGAATGAGGCCGACGGCAGTCCGCGCTGGGAAATCTTTACCCACGGCGGTCGTAAACCAACCGGAATTAATGCGGTGACGTGGGCCATAAAAATGGTGGAAAACGGCGCTGGTGAAGTGCTGTTAACCAGTATGGATGGCGACGGCACCAAGGCCGGTTATGACTTGGCGCTAACCCGGGCAATTTCCGAAGCGGTGCCGGTGCCGGTTATTGCATCTGGCGGGGTGGGTAACCTCGATCATATGGTGGCGGGTATTAAGGAAGGTTTGGCCGATGCGGTATTGGCAGCCAGTATTTTTCATTTTGCTGAATATACGGTGCCACAAGCCAAAGCTTATATGGCTGCCAGGGGCATTGAAGTGCGTTTATAATTGCTTGTGCGGTGTCGAGAAAGCGGGCCAATGGCCCGCTTTTTTTATGCTCGCCTACTGGGTCGCCGTGTCAGCGTTGAGCCGGGCGGTTTTGGGCATAGACATGATCTTTAAACCCTTGAGAAGATTTAGTGCTTCATAGAGTTGGTTGTCATTGGCGGCTAAACTTTCGCGCTCACTTTTTGCGGCTTTGCGGCTTACGCTGGTGCTTTCTTCGCCGTCACCATCGCCACGACCCAAGTGACCCGCTAGGTCGGCTTCGGTGATTTCCATACCATTACTTGTTAGCGCTTCAATACGCGCACGTTCAACAATGATGTCTGGCTCTATACCCTGGGCCTGAATAGATCGCCCGCTGGGGGTGAAATAACGGGCGGTGGTTAATTTAATGGCGCTTTCTTCTGACAGCGGTAAAACGGTTTGCACTGAGCCTTTACCAAAGCTCCGTGTTCCCATGATCACGGCGCGGCGATGATCTTGCAGTGCGCCAGCAACGATTTCAGAAGCCGATGCCGAACCGCCATTAATGAGCACTACCATCGGGGTTTCATCTGCAGGTTTTTGCGCTGAAGCCATAAAGCGGCTGTAGGCATTGGGCAGACGACCTTGGGTGTATACGATCATGCCCTCATTAATAAATTCGTCCACCACTTTTGCGGAGGCTTGCAGCAGGCCGCCGGGATTATTGCGTAAATCTAATACTAGGCCGTTTAAATTCTGGGTGCCGGCCTTGAGTTTGGCGAGTTCTTTTTTAAGATCTTCGCCGGTGCGGCTCTGAAATTGCGAAATGCGGATATAGCCGTAACCGGGTTCAAGCACTTCGCTACGCACACTGGCAACGGTAATCACGTCGCGCTTTAGTTCCACTTCAAAGGGCGCGCTAACGCCGTTGCGGAGTATAGTTAGCACGATCGTGCTGCCTGCCGGTCCACGCATAAGGGTTACCGATTCCTGCAGATTGAGCCCTTTAATAGGTTTGTTGTCGATTTGAATGATCACGTCGCCGCTTTGAATGCCGGCGCGCACAGCGGGTGTGTCGTCGATGGGGGTAATGACTTTGATGAAGCCATTTTCCATGCCGACTTCAATCCCTAGGCCACCAAATTCACCGGTGGTGTGGTTTTGTAGATCTTCAAAGGAGCTGGCGTCTAGGTAGTTAGAGTGCGGGTCGAGTCCGCTGAGCATGCCGCGAATGGCATTTTCGAGCAGGGTTTTATCGTCGACTTCTTCTACATAGCTAAGACGAATCTGGTTAAATACGTCGGCAAAATTTCTCAAGGCCTGCAGCGGCAATTGGCCCTGCGGTGCGGCGGCGTCTGCATCGGTGGTTTGGTCTTCTGCAAACGCGGCTAGGGGGCTGGCCAAGAACACGATTATAAGGGCAAAAAGTGTGTGGCAGACTATATGTGGCATGATTGTAAATCCCTGAAACAGCGTCAAACGACGGTTATTGTATCTTGCTTTAATGGCGATTACTTCGCCCTTACTTACACCAGCTGCGCGGGTCTGTTGGCTGACCTTTATGGCGAATCTCAAAATAAAGCCCCGCTTGGCGTTGGCCGCCACTATTGCCGACGGTAGCAACAGCTTCGCCGCCTTTAACCCATTCGCCTTCAGCGCGCAGCAGACTTTGGTTGTGTGCGTACAGGCTGAGATAGTCGCTGCCGTGATCGACAATAATCAGTAAGCCGGCGCCGCGCAGCCAGTCGGCAAACACCACGCGGCCATTGTGTATGGATAGCACCGAGTCACCTTCACGGCCGGAGATTTGAATACCTTGCCAGGTGACTTCACTGCCTTGGCGAGATGCTCCGTAGCGATTAAGAAGTTTACCGCGGACGGGCCAGGGCATTTTTCCGCGCATGGCTTTAAATGGCTGATAACTATCTGGCATGGCGATATTGGTGATTTCTCGCTCAACTGCTTGTAAGACGCTTTCTAGGCTCTTACGTTCCGTGTCGAGCTTGTTTAGTGAGCTGGTATTACTCAGTATTTCTCGATCTATACTTGCCAGTGCCGTCGCGCGCTGCTGTTTTTGCTGTACAAGCGCTTGTTGCTGACGTTTTAGTTCAACGCTGGTGCTGGCTAAAGCTTGAGCTTCGCTGCCGATCGCGGCCTTTAGTACGTCTAATTCTGACAGTGTGTCGCGGTATTTATTCAGTTCGTCACTGCGCGCGCGATTAAAATAGTCAAAGTAGGTGAGTGTGCGGCTGAGCTTATCGGGTTGCTCTTGATTCAGCAGCATCTTCAATTGGCTTTCTTTACCGAGGACATACGCACTGCGAATATGCTCTGCAATCAGCGATTTTTGACTCAGCTGCTTTTTCCGAAGCTGCTGTTGACGCGTTTCTAGTTCGGCTAGTTTGCGCTGCTGCTGATCGCGTTTAGCGCTGGTCAAACGAAGTTTTACTGTCAGCTTGCCAATGTCTGTCTCGATGTTGCGCAGCACCTTGGCGGTATTACTGCGATCGTCCAGCTGTTTGCCAATTGACTTTCTTAGCGAGCCGATTTGTTCATTAAGACCATCGAGCTGATGTTGAGTGTTAGCGGTCACTGCGGTGCTGGTCAGCAGTAATAAAACCCAACATAGCGTGCCTAAATTAGCAGCGCGAAGCAGCACCTTAAAACGCCTCAGGCTTCGCGCAACAAATTAACGCCGGTCATTTCAGCCGGTTGCTCAACGGCCATCAGCGCCAGCATAGTAGGCGCGATATCAGCGAGTTTGCCGCCGCTCTCCTGCAGGCCGCGGTGATGGCTGCCAACGTACACTAAAGGGACTAGCTCGGTGGTGTGTTGGGTGTGAGCCTGGCCGGCGTCGTAGTCAACCATTTGCTCGCAGTTGCCGTGGTCGGCGGTAATCAGGCAGTGACCATTGACGTCGATTACGGCGTCGGTGACGCGCTTTATGCAGGTATCTAGGGCTTCAACGGCTTTTACCGCTGCTGCAAATATACCCGTATGGCCGACCATATCGCCGTTGGCGTAGTTGCACATGATGGCGTCGTATTTACCGCTGCGAATTGCCGCAACTAATTTATCGGTAACTTCCGGCGCGTTCATTTCGGGTTGCAGGTCATAGGTGGCCACATTGGGCGATGGGATGAGTTCGCGGTCTTCACCTTGATAGAGCGCTTCGCGGCCACCACTAAAGAAAAAGGTGACGTGGGCGTATTTCTCGGTTTCGGCAATACGCAGTTGGGTTTTGCCGTTTTTTTCTAATACTTCACCTAGGCTGTGGTGCATTTTTTCTGGCGGGTAAGCCACGGCCGCTTTTATGCTGTCGGCGTATTCGGTGGTCATCACAAACTCAGCCAGTGTCGGGACGGTGTTGCGCTGGAAGCCGTCAAACTCACTATCGACAAAGGCGCGGGTAATTTCTCTGGCCCGGTCGGCGCGAAAGTTCATAAATATAACGCTGTCACCGTCTTTAATGCTGCCGTCGGCTTGATCTTGGGCCTGAATAACTGAGGCATCAACAAATTCGTCATTTTCATCTCGGCTGTAGGCTGCAGCCAGGGCGTCAGTCGCCGAGTCGTAGCGGTAATTTGCGCCGGCTTCGGTCAGTAAATTATAGGCTTTTGCTACGCGATCCCAGCGGTTGTCTCGGTCCATGGCGTAGTAACGGCCAATCACCGAGGCTATTCGGCCGCGACCGAGTTCAGTAAATTTTTGGTCTATTTTGGTTAGCGACTTTTGCGCGCTGCGTGGCGGCGTGTCGCGACCATCTAAAAACGCGTGTACATAAATGTGTTCTGCACCGCGTTTGGCGGCCAGTTCGATCATGGCTAATATGTGATTCTCGTGGCTGTGTACGCCACCGGCAGAGAGCAGGCCTAGAATGTGTACCGCTTTGCCTGCAGTCGCGGCTTTGTCGACGGCTCGGATATAAGTCGGGTTGCTAAAAAAATCACCGTCGGCAATATCTTTGTCGATACGCGTAATACTTTGATACACAATGCGCCCGGCGCCGAGACTCATGTGGCCAACTTCGGAATTGCCCATTTGGCCTTCTGGCAGGCCGACGTTTAGACCCGATGCGGAGATCAGCGTGTGCGGCGAGGTTTTCCAAAGCGCGTCCCAGTTAGGGGTCTTAGCGTGGAAAATCGCATTGTCTTTGGGGTCTTCGCGATAGCCAAAGCCGTCGAGTATAATTAAGACAACCGGTTTTTTGGTGTGTGTGTCGGCCATAATAAACCACTTCAAATTGGCTGGAATTAGCTCGTTAGTGTAACTTTTTAGCTACATCGAGGCTATGCAGGGAAGGGTGAGAATTGCTCAGTGGCAGTGTATACTCTCGCTTTTTTCGCGAATTGTGTTCACCGCGACGTATAAAGAGAGTTTTCATGGAAAAATTAATCCCTTTCGTAGCTGAGCAGTGGATACTTATCTCAGCGTTAATCTCGTGCCTGTTTTTGTTGAGCTTCCATGAGTCACGGCGTGCGGGTAAGTCGATTACTCCCCAGCAGATGGTGATCTTAATAAATCAGCAGGGCGCAGTGGTGGTAGATCTGCGGGATAAAGCTGAGTATACCAAGGGCCATATTATCGACTCTGTAAATGTGCCCTTTGCGAAGCTAGACAAAGAACTTGAAGATTTAGGTGATAAAGAAAAACCGATAGTATTGGTGTGTAAGCTTGGTCAGAACGCCACTGCGGCGGGAAAAAAGTTAGGCGCTAAAGGTTATACTCAGGTCCACCGTTTGAAAGGCGGTATTTCGGAGTGGCAGGCGATGCAGATGCCGCTGGTAAAATGATCGGTCAATATCCAAAAGTAGTGGTATCAAAGGGGAAAATTGATTATGGCGAAAGTAACAATCTACACAACTCGATCCTGTCCTTTCTGTGTCCGCGCTAAGCAGATACTCAGTAATAAAGGCGCAGACGTTGAAGAAATTGCGGTCGATGGTCGCAATGATCTTCGCAAGGACTTATTGACTCGCACTGGTCAGCGCACGGTTCCACAAATTTGGGTAGGTGATACTCATGTTGGCGGCTGTGATGAATTGATGGCCCTTGAGCGCAGCTCTCAGCTTGATGAAATGCTCGCCTCGTAATTAAGGCCGGCGATATTTTTTTAATACCTAGAATTAGGAAGTAGAAAGTAATGACAGATACAGATACAGATGAAGCACAAGCAAAAGCGCCGGCTCAAGCCAAGTTTGCCTTGCAGCGTATTTATGTTAAAGACGCGTCATTTGAATCGCCAAGCGCGCCGGTTATATTCACTAAAACCTGGAAACCAAAGATACAGGTTGATTTGAATACCCGCAGTGCGCCAGTGGCTGATAATAATTTTGAAGTTATTCTTACCGTCACCATCACAGCTAAACTCGAAGACGATGAGACTGCATTCTTGGTAGAAATTCACCAAGGTGGTTTGTTCTTGGTGGAGGGCGTGGAAGGTGAGCAGATGCGTCAGCTACTGGGTATCGCTTGCCCGAATATGCTGTTCCCGTATTTGCGTGAAGCGGTTGATTCTTTAGTGATAAAAGGTGGTTTCCCCGCCCTAGCATTGCAGCCTGTCAATTTTGAAGCGCTTTATCGTCAGGCGCAGCAGCAGGTCGAGCAAAAAGCCGCCGCTGAACTTAAAGCTCACTGACGTGCTAGCGGCGCAGTGCTTTTAATAGCCTTTGCGCCGCAGATTACCTATATGTTTCATATTGCCCTACATGAACCGCGTATTGCCCCCAATACCGGTAATATTATTCGCTTAGTAGCGAATAACGGTTGTCACCTGCATTTAATAGAACCGCTCGGTTTTGATCTTGAAGAAAAGAAATTACGGCGCGCAGGTTTAGATTACGCCGATTTAGCGCGGGTGAGTCGCCACGCTAATTATGAAAGCTTTTTGGAAGAGATGGCTGGCAGGCGTATTTTTGCCCTAACCACCAAAGGTAGTCGCAATTACGCTGACGCTAATTTTAAACCCGACGATGTGCTGTTGTTTGGTTCTGAGACCGCGGGCTTACCGCAAGATATTCGCGATGATTTGGGTATTGAGCACTGTTTGAGAGTGCCGATGATATCGAGTTCTCGCAGCCTTAATTTGTCGAATACCGTTGCCTTGGTGAGTTACGAGGCGTGGCGGCAGAATGGGTTTTTGGGGGCTTAGTCATTCCCCCGTTCAATTGATCGCCGTTTTTTCGCGGCTTATGGCGCGGAAAATCTCGCTCCGCTCAAACAGCTTTTCGTTTAATCCGCAGGTCACTTCCGTGTGCAGCAGCTCCTCAAGGGCTCGGCATCTTGCCCACTGCTTGTTCACATAAAAAAATAAGTCGCCTTAGAAGACGAAAACCATATTGGTTGTGGACTGAATTACTAAATTGGCTTCTGATTCGACTAGCTGGGCGAAATCCACGCTTAAGATAGTTTGTGAATATCTAATAAATAGATCAGACGACGATATTAATCATCGTCGTCATCACCACCCATCCCCAATTCTTTAATCTTACGGGTTAGCGTATTGCGGCCCCAGCCCAGTAAATTGGCGGCATCGCGACGGCGCCCGTTAGTGTGCTTAAGGGCGGACTCAATCATAATGCGTTCAAATTGGGGCACGGCGCGATCTAGCAACTTATCTCGTCCTAGCATGAGTTCCTGATCCGCCCAGCGCTTGAGACTGTCTTGCCAGTTAGATGCAGGCGCGGCTTCGCCCTGCGGACTTTCCAGTAGCTCTGGGGGCAGGTCATCGATATGTATTTCACGGCCGGCGGCCATGACGGTCAGCCAGCGGCAGGTGTTTTCTAGCTGACGAACATTGCCCTGCCATTCCAATTGGCAGAGATACTCTTCGGTTTCAGGGCGCAGGCGTTTGGGCTCCACATTGAGCTCGTTGCCGGCGCGCATAAAGAAATGCTGCATGAGTTTGGGAATGTCTTCCCGGCGCTCAGACAGGCGCGGTAAATGTATGCGGATAACATTGATGCGGTGGAAAAGGTCTTCTCGGAAAGTGTTGTTCTTTACCAGTTGTTCAAGGTGTTGGTGGGTTGCAGCAATAATGCGCACATCCACTTTGACGGAGGCGTGGCCACCAACGCGGTAGAATTCGCCGTCTGCCAGTACTCGCAGCAAGCGCGTTTGAGTGTCAGCGGGCATGTCGCCGATTTCATCTAAAAATAGCGAACCGCCGTTGGCTTGTTCAAAGCGGCCTCGGCGCTGTGCGGTGGCGCCCGTAAACGCGCCTTTTTCATGGCCAAATAGTTCAGATTCCATCAAGTCTTTGGGAATAGCCGCCATGTTCAAGGCGATAAAGGGTTTATTCGCTCTCGGGCTGTGGCGGTGAAGAGCTTGGGCAACTAACTCTTTACCGGTACCTGATTCACCGTTGATCAGAACCGTAATATTTGACTGTGCCAAGCGGCCAATAGCGCGAAATACTTCCTGCATTGCGGGCGCTTCGCCGATTATCTCGGTGGGTTCTAGTGGTTCTTGTTCGGGCAGTAAATTGCGGTTTTTATTGGCGTGCTGCAGCGCGCGTTGGGTGGTGGCCACGGCCTCATCCACGTCAAAGGGCTTGGGTAGGTATTCAAATGCGCCGCCTTGATAAGAGGCAACTGCGCTGTCTAAGTCTGAATGCGCGGTGGTAATAATAACCGGCAGACCGGGATGGGCGGCGGTAATTCTGGATAATAGCTTCAGGCCATCAATACCGGGCATGCGAATGTCGCTGATGATGGCGTCGGGAACTTCATCTCCAAGATGTCCCAGTAATTCGTCGCCGTTCTCAAAACAGCGGGTAACTATGCCGGCTTGAGTAAGGGCTTTTTCGAGTACCCAGCGTATGGATTTGTCGTCGTCTGCTATCCAGACTGAATTGGCTTTGCTCATGAGGCGTGCTCCACGGGAATGTGTAGCGAGAACACGGTGTTACCGGGTTCGCTACTGCATTCGATAAGACCTTTATGTTGGTAGAGTATTGATTGAGCAATAGATAGTCCGAGCCCGGTACCTTGAGCGCGCCCGCTAACCATCGGTAAAAAGATTGAGGCGCGAAGGCCTGCTGGAATACCTGGCCCGTTGTCGATTATGTCAGTACTACAAACGAGCCGGTGGCGTTTTGAGCCAATGGTGAGTTGGCGGATGGTACGAGTGCGTATAGTGATGGTTGGATCTCTATCGCTCGCGGACTCTTGTCGCAGCGCCTGCTTGGCGTTGCGGACGACATTGAGGAAGGCTTGGATAAGCTGTTCACGATCACCAAGTATGTCTGGGATGCTGGGGTCGTAGTCGCGAACAATATGAATGCTGCCTTCGTTCTCTGCTTCAACAAGCTGCCTGACTCGCTCTAAGACCTCGTGAATATTAGTTTTTCGTTTTTCCGGTATACGGTGGGGCCCTAGCATTGTGTCGACTAGATTTCTTAGGCGGTCAGCTTCCTCAATAATAATATTGGTGTAGTCGTGCAGCTTGGGGTCGCTAAGTTCGCGAGCGAGTAGCTGGGCCGCGCCGCGCAGACCGCCCAGGGGATTTTTAACTTCGTGGGCAATACCGCGAATCAGCGCTTGGCTATTTTGCTGCGATGACAGCAGGCCTTCTTCGCGACTGATACGGATAAGTCGATCTAATGGCTGTAATTCAATGATTAGCGAGGTGCGACGATTTTCGGTCACCGGCGTCACCGCATAATCGACTGTTATTTCTGTGCCCGAGCGCAGTGTTAAAACAGTTTCTCGCTTAGTGTAGGCCTCACAGTTATTAATGGCGTCCAAGAGCTTAACCAGGGTGTCTTCCTGCTCGTGAAAAAGTTTGGTAACAGCTTCGCCGTGAATACGTTGGTCAGATACCGCCAATAGCGACTCTGCAGCCGGATTAATATAACTAACAGTCAGGTTCGGTTCTACCAACAGTATTGCTGTCTTTAAGTTGTCGAGAATTTGATGGTAAATATTAATCGGAGGCATAATCTCGCCAGTAGGTGCGTTATGACTTGCCTATAAGCAATTTCTAGGCCAAGCGAATGCTATGAAGCTTTACGGCTGATGCAATAATTCTATCTGAAGGAATGATCTAAAAGCCCTGTTTTGGGGCCGTATTCACAGTGAGTCCATGGCTTTTTCTTGTGGCGAAATTGCCGCGATATTTTGTATTATGCACATATAAGGTGCAAACAAATACTTAATATTAAGGTGCAGAGAGATTAGTTCGTCGGCCGATAAACTGTAATGTTAATGCTGTCTTCGGAGAGCGTTTTGCTGTTCTGGTCAAGGAGAGTAGCTTTAATATGACGTTGGCCGCGGAGAAGTCGTGGAATAGGGGTGCTCATTGATGTCGATGTGCTGAGAACATCACCGTCAAGACTGATGCGCATGTACTGACCCTTGCGGAGTGCTTGATCTGTAGAGGTGCTGACGGTTGTGCCAACCAGGCCATTGGCGATAATGGCGCCATTGTCTGGGGAGCTTATACGGATAGTGTTGCGGTCTAAATTCACCGCTTTTTTGGGCTCGCGCTTAGGCTTATTGACGGCTATTGCGGGGGTGGTGTTAAGTGTGGGAAGCGTAATGAGCTCGGCACTTTTAGAGGCTTTATCAGAATACACGGTGCGGCCATTTTCGTCGGTATAACGATAGATCTCGGCACTGAGCGCCTGCGAGCACAAAGCGAAGAAACAGCTTAAAAAGAGTATGCCGCGCATTGTAGCTCCGAAGTGGCAATGACGATGCTAATGTTGTGGTGAGATTGAGTTTACTACAAGTATAAAAAAACCCGCCATTGGCGGGTTTTTTTATACTAAACGCAAGCGTTACACGCTGTAGTACATGTCGAACTCAACGGGGTGAGTTGTCATGGCGAGGCGCTCAACGTCTTGTGCTTTCAGAGCGATATAGGCGTCGATAGTATCGTCGTCAAACACACCGCCAGCGGTCAAGAACGAGCGGTCTGCATCCAGGGCCTGCAGTGCTTGATCTAGGCTAGAGGCAACCGTTGGAATTGCCGCTGCTTCTTCTGCCGGTAGATCGTAAAGATCTTTGTCAGCAGCGTCGCCGGGATGAATCTTGTTTTTGATACCGTCTAGACCAGCCATCAGCATGACCGCAAACGCGAGGTAAGGGTTAGCTGATGGATCGGGGAAGCGCACTTCTACGCGACGTGCCTTAGGGTTGGGTACAAACGGAATGCGGATTGACGCAGAGCGGTTACGCGCTGAGTAAGCGAGCATAACTGGTGCTTCAAAGCCGGGAACCAAACGCTTGTAAGAGTTTGTAGATGCGTTGGTGAAAGCGTTAATAGCGCGAGCGTGCTTGATGATACCGCCGATATAGAAAAGCGCAGTTTCCGACAGGCCGCCGTAAACATCACCGGCAAAAAGGTTAACGCCATCTTTGCTTAAAGACTGGTGAACATGCATGCCGCTGCCGTTGTCTCCAACGATAGGTTTGGGCATGAAAGTCGCGGTCTTGCCATAGGCATGAGCAACATTGTGCACGCAGTACTTGAGAATCTGTACTTCGTCAGCTTTTTTAACGCAGGTGTTGGGGCCAACGCCGATTTCACACTGACCAGCAGTACCCACTTCGTGGTGGTGTACTTCAATAGTTAGGCCCATATCGCTCATGGCATTGCACATAGCGCCACGCAGGTCGTGCAGGCTGTCGACTGGTGGTACCGGAAAGTAGCCGCCTTTAACGCCAGGGCGGTGACCCGTGTTGCCTTCTTCAAAGTTGTCGCCAGATTTCCATGCCGCCTCGTCAGAAGAGATCGAGTAGCTCGAGCCTTCCATTGCAACCTTCCACTTAACGTCGTCGAAAACGAAGAACTCTGGTTCAGGGCCAAACAGTGCGTTGTCGGCAATGCCGCTTGCACGCATATAGTCTTCAGCGCGCTGCGCAATAGAGCGCGGATCGCGGTTGTAACCCTGCATGGTCGTAGGTTCTACGATGTTGCAGCGGATGATGATAGTGGATTCTTCGGTAAATGGATCTAAGACAGAAGCGTCATCATCAGGCATAAGAATCATGTCTGATTCGTTAATGCCTTTCCAGCCGGCGATTGATGAACCATCAAACATTTTGCCGTCTTCAAAAAAGCCGGCGTCAATATCGGTAGCCGGAATGGTGACGTGCTGTTCTTTGCCTATGGTGTCGGTGAAGCGCATGTCTGCCCATTTCACGTCGTTATCGGCGATTAACTTCAGAGTGTTCTCTGACATTATGTACGTCCTCCAGATAGAGAGAGTCTGCTAAGAGTTCGGCGAAGCAGAATTGCTGATGCTTATATTCGAAGCGTATTGTGCCGCATAGTAGAGCAGCGTGGGAACCAAAAAAGCGATATATCTGCGGTTTAATTGTGCTGACGGCTGGAGTTTTAGAGTCATTTTGTTTTATTTGTGGTTAAAAATTGTGCGCCGCCACCTAAAGTTCGGTCCATTTTAGTGCGCAAACGTATTTTATGTTCATTTTTAGTGCGAATCATTTCTCGGGCTGAACCGCAGGTGTTGGGCCGCTATAATACCCGCTCATTTATCTGCGCGGCCTAATATTTACGAAAAAACCCGCGATGCCCTAGGCGATGGCCTGCGAGGCAAGCGGTTTGGGGTTTGTTGCAAGCACTTAGACGACCATGATTTTAGCTCAGGTTAAGTCGAGCGCTACGTTGGCGGGAGCTTAATCAGCACCTTGAGTCAGCGGGTGTCGATTTACATAATCTCGATGTCACCGTGCGCATTGAGATCCGAGACCGGCATTTATTTATCGCCAATCGTCGCATTGCGTTAAGTTTGTCACTGTTCCGTTTGAAGATGTTGTTGCCGAGATTCTAAAAAATGTCGACAACTCGCAGATGGGTGTCATTCTTAAACGCATAATGTTGCGCGCAGCGTCAGAGGTGGCTGCTCAGCTTGAAGTTCCGGCGCTGGTCACTGGTGAGGCGACTGCTCAGGTTTCTAGTCAAACGCGGCAAAACCTATCCGTCATTGATCAAGTTAGCGACACCCTGTGCTAAGGCCGCTAATTGCCATGGACAAGCTCGATATTATTAAAATTGCTGCGCAGAAAGGGAAGTTCGATTTTGCCGTGCTGGAGGGGGTGATAGCTGCCGCAGATTTTATTAATATTGATCAGCTGGCCGACGAAGACAGAGCGGCCGTGGATGTCAAAACACTGCCTATTCCACTGCCTGAGTCGGTGATATTGGATGTGCGTCACCCCGATGAAGTGGACCGCAAGTCCTTGAAATTTCTTGGTGGGGAGTTGCAGGCAGTGTTATTTTACGAGCTCCTCCGTCGCTTCACCGACCTAGATCAAGTGCGTATTTACCTGCTGTGCTGTGAAAAAGGGGTAATGAGCCGCCTACACGCCTCACATTTGGTCGAGCAGGGTTTTACTAATTTGAAGGTATATCGTCCGTCATGAGACCAGTTACTATTACTACCCCATCATTATTTAGTCTTTTGATTTCGCCGCGCTGGGGCGACCAAGATAGTATCGGCCATATAAATCACGTTCAGTATTTTCGGTATTTAGAAGAGGCTCGGGTTCAGTGGATGTTGGATACGGGCTTTGGCGTGGGGAGCGGCAATGAGTTATCTGGAATGCTTGTAGCTGCTGTTGGTTTGAATTTCCGTAAAGAGTGGCATCACAATAAGCGCTTATGCGCAAAAGCATGGGTGACTCACATCGGCAATAGTAGTTTTCGCTTATTGCAGCGCTTGTATTCCGAAGACGGCAGTGAGCTGGTTGCTGAGGGCGAAATAAGCTTGGTGTGTATTGATGACAAGCATCGTCCGCGACCAATAGCGGATAAAGAGCGCAGTCAGTTACAAGCCTGCGCTCTGGACTAGTGGGCTTACTCGGTAGCCGGTTTACCTAGGTTCAGGTTGTAGTACTTAAAATGCTGATCTTCCAGCGTTAGTGTCGCAGTCATGATGGCGCTGCCGTGCTCAAAACGCACATTGCTGCTATAGCTCAATTTTGGTGGATGATTGAGAATCGACAAGGCGCCGCTCAAGCGTGAGAACAGTGGCTCATCCATACTTTCGAATGCTCCCAAATGCCGGTAACTTGCGGTCAGTTCTTGTAATTGTTGTTCGCTGACCTCCGCTAGGGTTTCTTGGCCCAGCTCTGCCTGCAGGTCGTTGACGTCCCAGCTTGAAATTTTTGCTAAAGATACCGCCAGGTAGCGATCGGCGTTCACTTTATAGTGGGCTTCGACTTCTCCGCTGTAATAATAAAGTCCGCCGATTCCCAGCAGGCCAGAGATAACGAATACGTTCACGGTGATATTGCGCACAGATTAAATCCTGTTTAGATAAGTTTAAGGCTGTTTAAAAATACAAGAATTATACCAACGGGGGCAAAATAGCGAAGCACAAACCACCAGCTTTTAAAAAGTATGCCGCTGCCCATGCCGCTTTCTTCGATAACGGTGTTACGGGGAAGTGCTCTGCCCACAAAAATCGCGATCATCAGGCCACCAAGCGGCAGCATAATATTGGCGGTTAGGTAGTCTAGGGCATCAAAAACATCGCCGTAATAAATACACGCTATACCGCCTAGCCAGGCGACACCCGTAAAACCAAATGTCGATATAGGCCGCTTGATGCCATATTTTTCCAACCACGCGACGCCCGGTTCTATTAATGAAATTGATGAACTTAATGCGGCAATACTCACTAGCGCAAAAAAGATGGTGCCAAAAAACTGACCGCCAACCATATTCGAGAACGCAATGGGCAGGGTCACAAACATCAGACCGGGCCCTTGGCCGGGAGTCAGGCCGTTGGCAAAGACCAGTGGAAACATCGCCATGCCGGCCACCAGAGCAATCACCGTATCGAGTGCCGCAATGGTTAATACGGTTTTGCCAATCGACGCCTTTCCGGGAAAATACGCGCCATAGGCCATGATTGCGCCCATGCCCAAGCTCAAAGTAAAGAAGGCATGGCCCATCGCGACTAAAACCGCTTCACTGGTTAGCTTGCTAAAGTCAGTATCGAACATAAAGTGCAGGCCGGCACTAAAGTCGCCGTTGAACCAGCTGTAGCCCAATAAAAGTAGCAAGAAGCCGAAGAGTATCGGCATCAATATATTGACCGATTTACCGATGCCATTGGTCACCCCAACAGCAACAATCGAGCCTGTAATAAGGCAGAATATACTGTGCCACAGCAATTGCTCGGAGGGATTGTTGAGCAGCTGTGAGAAGTTCTGCTCTATTGACGCTGTTGATGCTTGGTAGTAGCTGCCATTAATACTTTGGGCAACGTAATCCAGCGCCCAGCCGGCCACCACGCTGTAAAACATCATAATCATTAAGCCGGCTAAAATGCCAAGGGCGCCGACAGCCCCCCAATTGCCGCTTCTGCCTGCAGATTTACCCATCTTGCTCATGCTGTGGACGGGATCGCTGCGGCCTGATCTGCCGACCATGATTTCTGCAATCATCACTGGAATACCGATAACTAAAATACAGCCCAGATACACAAGTACAAAAGCACCGCCGCCATATTCACCGGTGATATAGGGAAACTTCCAAATATTGCCGAGCCCGACGGCAGAGCCGGTGGCGGCAAGAATAAAGGTCCAGCGGCTTTTCCATGTGACATTGTTGATCATTGTGTTCGGTGTCTCTATTGGAAAGGTTATTAGCGTGGATTGGATTGTAACGGCTATCGGAGAGATGCCCAAGCGGCAAACTTTGCTGTTTTATTGTGGTAATAGTTGTTTAGCGTGAATATAAATTGATCAGCTACTGCTATGAAGGGCAGTGCTGTTGTATAATTCGCGACCATTTTATTCAACGATGAATTTCATTCCATGATTGATAAGCTGCGTAATATCGCCATTATCGCCCACGTTGACCACGGTAAAACCACATTGGTGGATAAACTGTTGAGTCAGTCGGGAACCCTTGACCGCCGCAACCAAGATTCCGAGCGGATCATGGACTCCAATGACCAGGAGAAAGAACGCGGCATTACTATTCTTGCAAAAAATACCGCCATTGAGTGGAACGGCTACCGTATCAATATTGTTGATACCCCTGGTCACGCCGACTTTGGTGGTGAGGTAGAGCGCGTCCTGTCGATGGTCGACAGCGTGTTGCTGCTAGTTGATGCGGTTGACGGCCCTATGCCGCAAACCCGCTTCGTAACTCAAAAGGCGTTCGAGCAAGGCTTGAACCCAATTGTAGTTGTGAACAAAGTTGACCGTCCAGGCGCGCGCCCTGACTGGGTTGTTGATCAGGTCTTCGACCTGTTCGACCGTTTAGGTGCGACTGACGAACAGTTAGACTTCCCCATTATCTTTGCTTCGGCAATCAATGGTGTTGCCGGTCTGGATCATGAAGATCTTGCTGAAGACATGACCCCCTTATTTCAAATGATCGTCGATAAAGTGCCTACGCCAGAAGTTGATGCTGAAGGCCCGCTGCAAATGCAAATTTCGGCGCTCGACTACAACAGCTATGTTGGTGTAATCGGGGTTGGTCGTATTACTCGCGGCACCATGAAAGCCAATGATCAATTGATTGTGGTGGGTGCTGATGGCAAAAGCCGCAAATGTAAGCTGGTATCGGTGATGGGCTATTACGGCCTTGAGCGTGTTGAAGTGCCTGTCGGTAAGGCGGGCGAGATCGTTTGTGTCACCGGTATTGAAGGCTTGAATATCTCTGACACGCTGTGCACGCCGGGTCATCCTGACGCGTTGCCACCTCTTAGCGTCGATCAGCCCACGGTCAGCATGACTTTCCAGGTAAACGATTCACCGTTTGCTGGTAAAGAAGGTAAGTTTGTTACATCGCGAAATATCCGTGACCGCTTAGATCAAGAATTGATCCATAACGTCGCCCTGCGCGTTGAGACAGGCGAAACGCCAGACAAATTTAAAGTATCTGGTCGCGGTGAATTACACCTTTCAGTATTGATTGAAACCATGCGTCGCGAAGGTTTCGAGATGGGTGTGTCTCGCCCCGAAGTAGTACAAAGACTAGTTGACGGCGTTATTCAAGAACCCTTTGAACACGTTGTGATCGATGTTGAAGAGCAGCACCAAGGCTCAGTTATGGAAGAGCTTGGCTTGCGTAAAGCTGAGATGAGAAATATGGAGCCCGACGGCAAAGGTCGCGTAAAGCTTGAGTTTATGGCTCCGGCGCGCGGCTTAATCGGTTTCCGTGGTCACTTCCTGACCATGACATCTGGTAGTGGCATTATGACTACCGTTTTCGATCACTATGGCGAAGTGAAAAGCGGCGACCTAGCTGGCCGTCAGAATGGCGTAATGGTGTCGATGGTTGGTGGTAAAACACTGAGCTACGGTTTGTTTAACCTGCAGGATCGCGGTCGTTTGTTTATGGGCCATGCAGCGGAAGTGTATGAAGGTCAAATCATTGGTCTTCACAACCGCAACAACGATCTGGTAGTTAACCCAACTCGGGCTAAGCAGCTAACCAACGTTCGTGCCTCAGGTACTGATGAAGCACTAACTTTGTCGCCGTATATTAAGCACTCTCTTGAGCAGGCGCTTGAGTTCATTGAAGATGATGAGTTGGTGGAAGTAACACCCAAGAGTATTCGTCTGCGTAAGAAATTACTGAAAGAGAATGAGCGCAAGCGCGCTCCTAAGTCTTAAGTCAGTAAACCTCTCGGCGGCCTTTCAAGGCCGCCGATTTTGTTTTTTCTAGCTTCTCCCCTCGATAGACCACTTACCGACACACCGATGACTGCGCTACACTTAATAGGTGTAATTCTCACTTTGGTTATCGTTATGCTTACCCTGTTTCCTGATATTAAGCCCTATGACACCCACCTTTTGCCGGTCCAGTCACCGCATATTCTGTATGTGGAGGAGTCGGGTAATCCAGATGGCATCCCAGTATTATTTGTTCATGGCGGACCGGGTGCAGGTTGCGGTCCCAGAGCGCGATGCTTTTTTGACCCTGAGCGCTACCGTATTATCATTTTTGATCAGCGTGGGTCGGGTCGATCCGAGCCACATGCCTGTCTAGATAATAATACGACCCCCGCGCTGGTTGCCGATATGGAGCTTATCCGTCAGCATTTGGGCATTGAAAAATGGGTTTTGTTTGGTGGTTCCTGGGGTTCAACATTGAGTCTTGCCTATGGCCAGGCGCATGCGGATCGCGTGCAGGCGATGATCTTACGCGGCATATTTTTGTGTCGTCCAAAAGAGTTGGAATGGTTTTATGGCGAGGGTGGTGCGAGCAAAATTTTTCCAGATTACTGGCAGGACTTTAGCGACTGCGTTTTACCCCGAGATGGCGAAAACCGTATTCAAGCTTATCATCGCGTGCTCCATGGCGAAAATGAGTTGGCTAGAATGTCGGCAGCCAAGGCTTGGTCTATGTGGGAGGCGCGCTGTTCAACATTAAGACCCCGTCATGAAGATGCCGATCATCTAATGGGTGCGCATACTGCGGTGTCGATGTCACATATCGAAACCCATTATTTTGTCAACAATGGGTTTATGGCAGAAAACCAATTACTCAATAATATGGCGGCGATAGAAAATATCCCGGGTATTATCGTGCAGGGCCGTTACGATATGGTCTGCCCGCTAGAGAGTGCGATGGAGCTTCATCACCATTGGCCAAGCTCTAAGCTGCACATTGTCCGCGATGCCGGTCACTCCGCATTTGAACCCAGTATTTCTGATGCCTTAATCAAGGCGGGTAATGATATTGCCGATTTACTCAGTAACGGCGAACTAAGTTATTAGCGGTCTGGCCGGCTTGCGTACTGAAACTGCGCTAGCGACATTATATAAAGACAAAGCAGAGAGAAAATGAAAGCATTATTACAGCGCGTGCGTTCTGCTAGGGTAGAGATGGATGGTCAATGTGTGGGTGCCATTGAACAGGGTTTGTTAGTTTTTCTTGGTTTAGAAAAAGATGATAACGAAGCGGCAGTAGCGAAACTGATGACGCGAATTTTGGCCTACCGAGTGTTTGCCGATGACGACGGTCGAATGAATAAATCGCTTTCTGATATTAATGGCGGGGTGTTGCTGGTGTCGCAGTTCACTTTAGCGGCGGACACCAAAAAGGGATTTCGCCCCGGCTTTTCGACGGCCGCTGAACCTGCCCGAGCGGAGCAGCTATACGAGTTTGCGCTGGCGCACTTAAGTAGCGAACACGCTACAGTGGCGAGTGGTCGCTTTGGTGGGGACATGCAGGTTAGCCTACTTAATGATGGGCCGGTGACATTTATATTGGAAGCATGACGGAGTAATATTCTAAAAATAATTCGGTCTCTGCCAGTATCTTTGGCGTGATAGAGGGCTTCACCGGGCAGGCTATATAAAATCACAGGAATTGGGCGTTGGTTTTTACAGGGGTTTGGCTTGGTGTATAGGGGTGCCAAAGGCACCCCGGTGGAGTTAGCAAGTGACAGTTTGTTGGAAGCGTTGTTTTTTCCGGTAGGGGAATACGTCAGCCACGTAACCGTTGCGAATAGTTTGCTGCAGCCCCTGCCAGTATGCTGGGTCGTATAGATCACTGTGTAGTGAGTCAAAAACTTTTTTGGCGCGCTGGTTTCCAGAAAAGAATAAACGAAACTCCTCGGGGAAAACATCTTCTGGATTGACTTCATACCAAGGCTGAACAGCCATGGCTTGCTCGTCATTTTTGGGCTCTGGGAGTTTTCTGAAATTACAGTCGGTGAGCGGGCAAATCTCATCATAGTCGTAGAACACCACTCGACCATGACGGGTTACCCCAAAGTTTTTCAGCAGCATGTCTCCGGGAAAAATATTACCAGCGGCCAATTGTTTAATGGCATTACCGTATTCACCCATCACGCTTTCAAGTTGCTGCTCGTCACAGTCCTTGAGGTAGAGGTTGAGGGGAATCATTTTGCGTTCTATATAAACATGCTTAAGCAATAGGGCATTGCCGCGCACGCTAATTTTAGAGGGGGCCTCTTTTTCTAACTCAGCAAGGAGTTCGTCGGAGAAGCGGCGACGGTCAAATGCTAAATTATTAAATTCTTGGGTGTCCGCCATGCGTCCGCCGCGATCCCAGCGTTTAACCAAGCTGTAGCATTGTCGAACATGTTCTTGGCTCATATCTTTGGGCGGTGTGAATCGATCTTTTATGACTTTATACACATAGCCAAAGTCGGGGCGGGTAAATACCAGCATGACCATGCCTTTTATACCCGGAGCGATAATATAGGGTGCCTCGCTACTTTTAGTGTCATCAACGGCAAAGCGATAGAACTCAGTCTTACCATGTTTAGGCATGCCGATGGCGCTATAGAGTTCGAAGATTTCTTTGTTGGGCATAAGCCGATTTAAAAAGGCAATATACTCTGAGGGAATTGAGGTATCGACCATAAAATAGCTGCGGCTAAAACTAAATAGAATCGAAATATCGTCGGGGTCATGCAATACCGTATCGACGAAAATAGAGCTATTCTCACTGTGCAAAATCGGCAGCACAAAGGGCATACTAAAGTCGCCGCTAACAATGCGACCCACCAGATAAGCGGCCTTGTTGCGGAAGAATAAGGACTCCAAAGTTTCCACAACGATTTCTTTGCCGCTGTCGCGAATTTTTGGAATTAATACCTGATTTACCACCTTCATGATAAAACCGATATCACGCTCTTGATCTTCCCAGGGAATATTGAATTCACAGTCGTTTAACATTGAGCGAACAATACCGGCAGCATTGTCGCCGTCAAAGCGGTAGCGTTTAAGTATCGAGTCGCTGGCAATCGGCGGGCGCTCGTGATTCGAGGTCAGTGCGAAGGTGTGAATGTCACGGATTTTTTCGTGGTCAAAAACATGGCAATAGATGGAGTTGAAAAAGGACTGAGCAATTTCATAATTGTCATGATTTTGAATAAGTTCAGCATATTCCTGTTTTGCTATTTCCCAGTTATCACGATTTTCAACACTGCCACCGGTAATAATGTAAGCCGCTTCTGCGACGATAGCGCGCTTCTGTTTCCAGAGCACGAGCCGGTCGCGAATTGCCTTTTGGGCACCATGCCAGTCAGCGGCTTCAAAGCGCGCTTGAGCGCCAAGGGTGATATTTTTGTATTCCGCGAAAAACGCATCAAAGCCATTTAATATGGCCATGGCAAGCCGGCGAGTATTGGTGGTCACGTTAAGCTGTCGTCCTGTTGTTACGGTGATGCGGATTGTGTCTAGTAACTGACTAAGGTGATCAGGCTAATATTTGGCGCTGTTCACGTTAATCAGTATTCTAGTACATCTTGTTTAAAGGAAGCAGTCCGCCATGACTTCCATTGCTTCGGGTTGCGCGCAGTTGAGCAGCATAGAATTTATTTCGCCGCGCTGGGATGATGCCTTCCAGTCTACGGCTCGTTCACGAATACGCGCTTCTGGCCCAACAAATGCAATTTCATCTACTAGTGCGTCGGGTATCGCCTTGCGAGCCTCGTCTTTTTTACCGGCTAGATATAGGTCTTGCACTTGCTCGGCGGCATCGCCGTAGCCCATGCGTGAGGCGTAGTCGGTATAGAAATTTTTGCCTTTCGCGCCCATGCCACCAATATATAGGGCAAGGAAGTCTTTGACAAAGTAACGGCAGCCGTCAAGATCGTCGCCCATAATAACGCCAACAAAGGGCGCAACATCGAAGTCGGCTTTAGTGCGGCCACTTTTTTCTAGACCTTTATCTATGCTGGGTTTGAGTACCGAGTATTTCTCCGGACTCATCCAAACAGGGAATACGCCGTCTGCGACTTCCGCTGAGGCGGCAACCCCGGCTGGTGTTATTGATGCGGTATAAATAGGGATGCTCGGGTCGCCGTGCAAGATTGATTTTAAGGGTTTGCCGAGTCCAGTTGCGCCGGGACCTTTATAGGGCATTTGGTACATTACGCCGTCAAATTCTACTGGGCCTTTACGCTCGAATATTTCCTTCATGATTTGAATATATTCACGGGTGCGAGTGACCGGCTTACCATAGGGCACGCCATGCCAGCCTTCCACTACTTGTGGACCTGAGGCGCCGATGCCGACAATAAAACGGCCGCTTGATAGTTGGTCTAGGCTCATGGCTGTCATTGCCGCCATGGCGGGGGTGCGAGCCGGCATTTGCATGATGGCAGTGCCGACCTTAATTTTAGTAGTTTGTGCCAGTATCCACGCAGCGGGAGTCACAGCGTCTGAACCATAAGCTTCTGCTGTCCACACCGAATCAAAGCCTAGATTTTCAGCGTGTTTAACAGTGTCCATCGGCACTGTTAATTTTGCGCCCGAATAGCCGAGCAATAGTCCAAGTTTCATATACCTTCCCCGCGGTCAGTTTTATTGTTTATTGTTTAGGTTACAGACTAGCGTAATTACAGGGTTATTAATGCCTGCGATGACACGATAATACCGCTTATATCTGCGTAGAGATACTCGCCGGCGTCAATCGTGGTGCCACCAAATTGGAGTTGAATATCGCAGCGACCATCACCCAGTTTTTCGGTTTTGCGCGGCACGCTGCCCAGCGCCATGATACCTATCGGCATGGTGGCAATTTCTTCAACATCGCGGAGATAGCCATAAATAACAATACCGGCCCAGCCATTATCGGCAGCGGCCCTGGCCAATTTATCACCCAGTAAGGAGCGCCGCGCCGAGGCGCCGCCATCAACGACTAAGACGCGACCGTTACCGGCTTCTTTTACGCGCTCGGCTACTTTGGAGTTGTCTTCAAAGCATTTGATGGTGGCAACCGGGCCGTAAAAATTTTGTTGGCCACCGTAGTGATGAAATTGGCCTTCAATGACACGGACTTTGTCGCCGTACTCATCACAGAGATCTGGGGTGGATATATTACGCATGACTCACTCCTTGGCTTTGAATTGCATAGAAATTCGTGGCGGTGTTGTTGATCATTGTTTTGTATCTTGATATTGGCGTCTAGTTTCTTTCGCAAAAGGACTGCCATTGCGGTCTGATTTTACCTGCCGTGCCAAGCATTGACCCGGTGGGTTTGTTTAACCAATCATGATCTCTAGGTATGAAGCATCAATATCCGCATTAATATAAGCCATTCCCAATACGCTTAAGTACTTCAGGCGATCCGCTTTCATCAGGTCTATTTCAGGTATACCGAAACCATTCTCCTGATAAATGCCGGCTAGATAGCCCATAAAGTCTTCGCCTTCCTTGAGCAGCAGTAAGCTCGCTGCGCCTACATCGGGTTTTACTTTGAGGTTCAATTCTTCTGGTAGTTTGACTGCAATGACCACGGGCTGTTCATCACCTTCAACTCGCACACTGCGGTCTCGCACCGTTTGCTCAGCCCAGTAAAAAGCTAATTGTTTACTTTGGCTTAAAAAAATCGGCTCAATCGACTCTGTATAGCTATTGCCTATTGTTGCCATGGTTTTCTTGGCGGCACTCTTCAGCGCTTTATCGCCGGAGCGTTTCAAGCCCTGCTTTTTGATTGAATCGACTAGCGCCGATGATGTGCCGTGATACCAGATTTCACTGCTGGCAAACCCTTGTTCGCTTAGTAAATCGGTAGCATCTTTTAGAAAAGCAGGTGTAGCAGCCATATTTGACATCACTTAATCAGTTTGAGGTAGCGTGTATTGGGCATTCTAACGTAAAAATTCCTTCGTTTCTTTTGCGGGAATCTTAGAAGAATTCTACGCATAAAAAAAGCGGCCTCTAAAATAAGAGGCCGCCTCTATGTCCCTAACAGGACTGTGCCCCTAACTACCAAGGGCACTTAACACTAATTCAACTTAGTTGAATTGGTTTGACGTGTTGTTTGCGCCACCTGCTTTCAACGCAAGCTCACCAGCATAGTATTCTTTGTGGTCGTCACCCATGTCTGAACCAGACATGTTTTGGTGCTTAACACAGGCAATACCCTGACGGATTTCTTTGCGCTGTACGCCGGCAACATAACCCAGCATGCCTTGCTCACCGAAGTACTCTTTCGCGAGGTTGTCAGTAGACAGCGCCGCAGTGTGGTAAGTCGGTAGAGTGATCAGGTGATGGAATACGTTTGCTTCGCGCGCAGTATCTGCTTGGAAAGTCTTGATACGAACATCAGCGGCGGCAGCCAGCTCAGTATCGTCGTAATCAGCGCTCATCAGAGCAGGACGATCGTAAGCAGAAACGTCTTCACCGGCCTCAACCATGGCATCAAAAGTCTGCTGACGGAAGTTCAGCGTCCAGTTAAAAGATGGCGAGTTGTTGTAAACCAATTTCGCATCTGGATGAACTTTACGAACGTCATCCATCATGCCTTTGATTTCGTGAACAGTTGGAACTGCAGTTTCAATCCACAGCAGGTCAGCACCAGCATTAATTGCTTCGATACAGTCGAATACACAGCGCTCATGGCCAGTACCTTGACGGAATTGGTACAAACCAGAAGGCAGGCGCTTAGGACGAACCAGTTTGCCGGCGCGGTTGAAGCAGACATCGCCTTCAGCCATGTCAGCGACGTCGATTTCTTCAACGTCTAGGAATGAGTTGTATACGTCACCCTGATCGCCAGATTCTTTAACAACGGCGATTTCTTTAGTCAGGCCAGCACCCTCAGAGTCAGTGCGCGCAACAATAACGCCGTTGTCGACACCCAGCTCCAAGAAAGCGTAACGCAAAGCGCGCAGCTTAGTGTGGAAGTCGGCGTGAGGTACGGTTACTTTACCGTCCTGGTGTCCACACTGCTTTTCATCAGCAACTTGGTTTTCGATCTGCAGGCAGCATGCGCCGGCTTCGATCATTTGCTTGGCCATCAGGTAAGTGGCTTCGGCATTACCAAAACCAGCATCTATATCAGCAACAATAGGTACGACGTGAGTAACGTGGTTATCTATTTGATCTTGGATTTTAGCTTCTTCAGCAGTATTGCCAGCTTCGCGAGCGTCATCCAGTGCGCGGAACAAGCCGCCCAATTCACGTGCATCAGCTTGACGCAAGAATGTGTATAGCTCTCTTACCAAGTCAGCAACAGAGGTTTTCTCGTGCATTGACTGGTCAGGTAAAGGACCGAAGTCAGAGCGCAGAGCAGCAACCATCCAGCCAGACAGGTATAAGTAGCGACGATCAGTTTGGCCGTTGAAGTGTTTCTTTATAGAAATCATCTTCTGCTGACCAATGAAACCATGCCAGCAACCCAGAGACTGAGTGTATTTGGTTTTGTCAGCGTCGAACGCCGCCATGTCTGCGCGCATGATGTCGGCAGTGTACTGAGCGATATCCAGGCCAGTCTTGAATTTATTCTGTGCACGCATACGCGCTGCAGATTCGGGGTTAATGGCGTCCCAGCTGCTGCCGCCCTCTTGCTTAAGTGCGGCAACTGCTTGGATGTCTGCTTGTAGAGTTGACATATATGCTCCCTATTTTGTGGCGAGTTGGATGGTTAACGCTGGCTATTCTACCCGCGGCGACTAAATTTTTCTAATTTATAGTTATTATGCCGAGTATTCATATTGAGAATGTGGCGGGTTTGATCCTTTTTAAAGGCTTAGGTGGCGACACAATATAAGTGTTGAATAGTCATAAGGTGATATCAGGGGTCAAAAAAGCGCTTTGATATAATTTTTACATTCACGTAGGAAATAGCAGTGATAGTATGGATAAATTTGCAGAATTATCCCTAGCTGCTAGGATAGCCCGTCTAATTATCGTTAAATTCTGTTTCAGAAAGGAGTGTTTATGTCCTCGGCTATTTCCAGAGTTCAGCACAGCGGTCTTCAAATTGCCGATGTACTTTATCGTTTGGTTAATGATGAAGTTGCTCCCGGTACGGGCATTAGTCCTGATGTATTTTGGGCTGCAATGGCAGATATATTAAAAGATTTGGCGCCAAAAAATCGTGAGTTATTGCAGAAGCGTGAGCAAATTCAAGTTCAAATCGATGAGTGGCACCGCGCGCATGCGGGCAAGTTTGACGCTGCAACGTACAAAGCGTTTTTAGAAGAAATTAATTACTTACTGCCTGAACCCGCAGATTTCAGTGTTGCTACTGAGAATGTGGACGAGGAAATCGCCACTCTCGCCGGTCCGCAGTTGGTTGTTCCGGTCATGAATGCGCGCTACGCACTCAATGCGGCCAATGCTCGTTGGGGTAGCTTATACGACGCGCTTTACGGCACTAACGTTATAGCTGAGACCGATGGCGCCGACAAAGGCAGTGGCTATAACCCGGTGCGCGGCGCTAAAGTTATTGCCTACGCTAGGCGTTTCCTCGATCAGCACACCACTTTGAGTGCCGGCAGCCATGCCGATGCCACTTTATACAGCGTTGTCGATGGTGCCCTGGCGGTTACCTTGGCCGATGGCAGCATCAGTGGTTTGCAAGATCCGTCTCAGTTTGTGGCTTACTTGGGCGAAGCCCAGGCGCCTAGTAATATTTTGCTGGTCAATAACGGCCTGCATATTGATATTCAAGTTGACGACCAGCACCCCATTGGTAAAGACGACGCTGCGCGGGTAAAAGATGTTGCCTTGGAGTCTGCCCTGACCACCATTCAGGATTGCGAAGATTCTGTTGCCGCCGTCGACGCCGACGACAAGGTTGAGGTCTACCGCAACTGGGCCGGTCTAATGAAGGGTGATCTGCAAGAAGCCTTTATGAAAGGGGGTAAGGAGCTTATTCGGACCCTAGCCGCTGACCGTGTATTTACCGCGGCGGGTGGTGGCGAAACCATATTACACGGGCGCAGCTTACTGTTAGTGCGCAATGTTGGTCATTTAATGACCAATGGCGCGATTATCGACGCCGACGGTAACGAAGTGCCAGAAGGCATTATGGATGCCATGGTGACCGTGCTTGCTGCTATGCATGACCTGAAGCAAACCGGCGCATTGCGTAATTCGCGCGCTGGTAGCGTGTATATCGTTAAACCTAAAATGCATGGCCCTGAAGAAGTTGCCTTCGCCGCTGAATTATTCTCTCGCGTTGAAGATGCCTTTGGTCTAGCTCGCAATACCTTAAAAATCGGCATCATGGATGAAGAGCGCCGCACGACAGTAAATTTAAAGGCCTGCATCGCCGCAGTACCTGAGCGCGTTATCTTTATAAATACCGGCTTCTTGGATCGCACTGGTGACGAAATTCACACCAGCATGGAAGCCGGTCCCTTTGTACGTAAAGCAGATATGAAGCAGCAGGCGTGGATCAAGGCTTACGAAGATTGGAATGTTGATATCGGTTTGGCTTGCGGCTTAAGTGGCCACGCTCAGATTGGTAAAGGTATGTGGGCAATGCCCGATGAAATGGCGGCAATGATGGATGCCAAAATTGGTCACCCACAAGCCGGTGCAAACTGTGCTTGGGTACCTTCGCCCACCGCGGCTACCTTGCATGTGATGCATTACCATCAAGTAAATGTGCTGTCGGTGCAGGAGCAATTAGTCAGCCGTCAGCGCGCGGCGCTCGATGATATTTTGTCTATACCCATTGCCCAAAATCCAAACTGGAGTGCGGAAGATATTCAGCAAGAGCTGGATAATAACGCGCAGGGCCTGCTGGGCTACGTCGTGCGCTGGATTGATAACGGCGTAGGTTGCTCCAAGGTGCCAGACATTAATGATGTTGGCTTAATGGAAGACCGCGCCACTTTGCGGATCTCTAGTCAGCATATTGCCAACTGGTTGCGTCATGGTATTTGCACCGAGGCACAAGTGCTTGAAACCTTGAAGCGTATGGCGGCCGTGGTTGATGGTCAGAATGCCAGTGATGCCGAATACACCCCTATGGCGGCTGATTTTAACGGCAGCGTGGCATTTCAGGCGGCTTTGGAATTAGTCTTAAAAGGTTGCCAGCAGCCCAGCGGTTACACCGAGCCGGTTTTGCATCGTCGTCGCATAGAGTACAAAGCAAAACAAGCGGGCTAAATAGCTCATTTGGTTTGCTGTAACAGTTCCTGTCAGTGAGGCTTGGCCCGGTTTTTCCGGGCCTTTTTTATTTTCGGCTGTGCACTTTGGGGCTCCGCTGGGTATCTGTCGTGCGCTAGCTGGTGTTTGGGAGCCTGACTGGCAGAGTCTAGAAAAAAACCTCATAATCACTGCAAATTATAAAGTTAAGCGGAGTTATTTTTGTTATGAATCTGTCACGTATTGACCTAAACCTGCTTGTTTACCTTGATGTCTTGCTGCGGGAAAAAAATGTTACCCGTGCCGCCGAGCAATTGGGGATTACTCAGCCGGCATTGAGTAATGGTTTGCGACGACTGCGTGACTTGTTTAACGACCCACTGCTGGTAAGAACCAGTGAAGGTATGACTCCTACTGAGCGCGCTCTAGAATTGCAGCCGCAGGTGCGCAATATTTTGTCATCGGTCGAGCAGGCGGTGTTGCCGGTATCAGATTTTGAGGTGACGGAAAGTACGCGGGTGTTTCGGATTATGGCCAGCGACTACGCAGAGTCGACCTTGCTGGCACCGCTATTATTCAAGCTGCGAGACGAGGCGCCGAATATCACCTTAGATGTTCTTACGCCCAGCGACGTTACCTTCCAAGATTTGGAGCAGGGTAAGATCGATATGGCGATTAACCGCTTTGATCGTCTGCCGCAGTCTTTCCATCAAGCCACTGTTTGGCGAGATAGCTTCTCGTGCCTGATGAGTAGTAAAAATAAGGCGCTGAGTAATTTTGATATGGACGCATTTTTGGCAGCACCGCATATCTGGGTCAGTAAGACGGGTATGGGTGTGGGCCGCGGCATGAGTCAGCGCGACAGCCAGCGTCTTGGCTGGGTGGATGAAGCCTTGGCTGAATGTGGCCACGAACGCCAAATTCGAGTGTTTACCCGCCATTATCAAGTGGCGGCGCTGCTGGCCAAGCATCCAGACTTGATTGCCACGCTGCCAACCCAAGTCGCTCGTTTGTATGATGAAGATCCGCGCTTGGCGACGCGCAAGCCGCCGTTTATGATTATTCCCATTGAGCTAAAGTTGGCGTGGAGTCCGCTGCTGCAGCACGACCCCGGTCATATTTGGCTGCGCCGTCGTATTGTTGAAGTTGGCCAGGGAATCACTAATCCAGATTGACGTAGTTCATGAATTCGTCGGCTTACACGGCGGAAAACCCAGTGAACTGGGTCTGTTCTGCCCAGACGCGTTCACAGTCTACGATCGGGCTAATTTCGGTATGGCTCGTCGATAACAGTAAGTAAGACGTTAATATCGGCCAATTTCTAATAAAGTATGGCTCTCGCGTGACCTCGTCCGGCAAAACTGTCATGCTTAAAAACTTACTTTAACGGGAGGCTCCCATGATTATAGCGAATGATTGCGTAGTGGCATTTCACTACACCCTGACAGATGAAAGCGGTGTTGAAATTGACACATCAAAAGGTCAGGAGCCATTGGCATATATA
>JBKEFB010000016.1:0-38925 GCA_046712405.1 Zhongshania sp.
AATTACTCCGGATCAATTTTTAAAGCTGAACGTCAATATTGGTGGACTTGATCCGAGCTTAAATATTACTGCCGAGCGCCTAAAACCAGATTATCCCGCGCTGCCCAATGCCTATCGCACCGGCATTTTGAATACCATTGTAAATATGGATACCGTGCCGATTATTAATATGACCGGGCCTGATCCGGGCGCTGCCCACGACAGTGTGCATGGCTATTGGGTGCGTTGGCGTCTTGAGCGTGAATTTGGCAACCGCGACAATTTTGTTCACTGGGGTGGTTTGGCGCCCTTGATTGGTGATCCCAATTATATGAGCCAGTCACTGCTCGCAATGGCCCTGTGGTTGGATGCAATTGAGGCAGATGGCAGCGATACGCCGCTGGCGCAGAAGATTGTTGCCAATAAGCCGGCAAGCGTTCAGGACCAGTGCAGCGGTGTGCCTGGTCTAATGTGTCCTGAAGAGCTGATGCTGGTGTTTGGCACACCTCGCACCCAAGCGGGTGCCGATAAGTATGGTGATCAGGTGCAGTGCCAGTTAAAGCCGTTTAATCGCGGCGATGATTACGGTCCTGGCACTGACTTATGGGATGAAGAAGACTGGCAGCTGCTAGAGCAAACGTTTGCTAGCGGTGTTTGCGATTGGTCGAAAAGACCTTTGGCGTGGCAGCCCACAATTACTTGGCTTAACTACCAAGATGCTGAGGGTGATGTGGTTACTGGCGGTGAGCAAATGGCGCCGGCAGATTTCCCCGCTGGCTGGGCTAGCCCAGCCTTTAGCAAGACCTGGACGCCGGGTTGGCAGTTGCGGTAAACCGGAAGCGAGAATAGTAATTGATAGAAACCGATGGGGCGCTGGTGAAAAGCCAGCTTAGCCCCATTTTTTTGCTTATCCGGCGATAGGCGGGTGGTCGTCGTAGTCATCTGCGATGGGGTAGACCTCTGGCTCAAAGGCTTCGCGGAAGGCGTTAACTTGGTTGACGGCTTCTTCCACGTCGGCTCGGTATTTGGCAATATGAAAGAGCGCATCACCTTCGTAAACGAGGGGTAAAAAGGTTCTGCCAATCACGATACCGTCTTCGTTGGCGAATATTTCCACGTCTGAGCTACTGTCGCCAATGGGGTCTGAAATAATAGCGAGCACTGAGCCCTTGGTGACAAACGCGCCCAGTGGAACCAGCGCACTTAAGATCCCGCTGCCGGTGGCGCGCAGCCATGCGGACTGGCCGGTAATCATGCTGCTGCGTTTCGGTTTTTTACTTCGCGAGGCGGGTAGCATGCCGATATGGCGCATGACATTGAGAATGCCGCTGACACCCGCGCGGATGGCGACCTCATCGAAGCGCAGGGCTTCACCGGCTTCGTATAGCAATACTTGAATATTGTTGGTGCTGGCAATCTCCCGCAGCGAGCCGTCGCGGGTTGTCGAGTGCAAAATCACCGGCGCACCAAAACTTTCGGCCATGGCGAGAGTGCTTTTGTCTTTGATGTCGGCGCGAATTTGCGGCAGGTTACTGCGGTGTCTGGCGCCGGTATGCAAGTCGATACCGTGGGTGCATTGCAATACTACTTCATTGAGAAATGTGTGCGCCATGCGCCCCGCCAAGGAGCTCTTAGGTGAGCCGGGAAACGAGCGGTTAAGATCGCGACCATCGGGCAGGTAGCGGCTATTGTTTAAAAAGCCGTGAACATTGACGATAGGAATAGCGAGCAATGTGCCCCGCAGTGAGCGCAGGGCTTTATGCTGTAGCAAACGTCGAACGATTTCTACACCGTTTATTTCGTCGCCATGAATTGCCGCACTCACAAATAGCGTTGGGCCTTCTCGGTGGCCGCGTATCGACTTCACCGTCATGGATAGCTCGGTGTGAGTATAAAGTTTGGCGACCGGCAATTCGATCTGTTGGCGCGTGCCGGTGAGAATATCGACACCGGCTATGGTCAATTTTTTCATGTCAGCATTTTCAGCCTGTTCCCCGCGTTTTGTTTTTATTTGGGCCAGCATTTTCTTCAATGAATTTTATGATTTCAGCGGCAACATTTTTCTTGCTGGCGGTTTCTATTCCCTCTAGGCCGGGCGAAGAATTAACCTCCATCACTAATGGCCCGCGTGAGGACCGCAAAATATCTACGCCGGCAACATTAAGTCCCATAATTTGGGCGGCTTTAACGGCGGTGGCGCGTTCGGCAGGGGTTAAACGGGTTAGTTCGGCGGTGCCGCCTCGGTGTAGATTCGAGCGGAATTCGCCACTGGCGGCGGTGCGCTGCATGGCCGCAACCACTTTCTTGCCAATTACTAGGCAGCGCACATCGGCGCCGCCAGCCTCTTTAATAAATTCCTGCACAAGAAAATCTGCCTTTAGCTCGCGGAATGCGTCGATAACACTCTCAGCCGCTTTAGCGGTTTCTGCCAGCACAACTCCGCGCCCCTGGGTTCCTTCCAGTAGCTTAACGACTACCGGCGCGCCACCCACCAACTTGATAAGTTCTTTGGTGTTGTGAACGTCGTGGGCGAAACTTGAGATTGGCATGCCGACGTTTTTGCGAGACAGCAGTTGCAGCGCGCGGAGTTTATCCCGCGAACGGCCTAGCGCAACAGATTCGGTGAGGCAGTAGGTACCAAGCATTTCAAATTGACGAATAACGGCTAGACCGTAGGGTGTAATTGACGCGCCAATACGGGGGATAATGGCGTCAAAATGCTCTAATTGCTCGCCTTTATACCATACGATGGGTTCGCGAGAACTGAGTTCCATATAGCATTTTAGGGTGTCTAGTACCCGCACTTCGTGACCCCGTTCGGTGCACGCTTCAACTAGGCGACGGGTGGAATATAGGCGTCTATTACGAGACAGTATTGCTATTTTCATATTGAGTTCATCTCGATCTTACTGCTGATGTATTGGCTGTGGGCTGCTGTGATTCGCCGAAGGCCTATTTAGTTCCCGGTATTTTCGGGGGGGATTGTCTAGCACAGTAGGATCGACTGGGATCTACTGTGTAGCGATTTTTCATTGCAGTGCGACCCAACAACATGCGGAACATCATTTCCGAGCGGTCTGCCAAGGTCATTTCTGTAGTGAAGTGGTCTTCACCGATGCAAATAGTGGTTTCTATAACATATCGCATATTGCGGTGGCCGCCAGAATCGGTGACTTGGCGATAGTCTTTTATAGGCGCTTTGCAGTGCACGGTAGTGCTGTCTTCGTGCTGTAGGGGGTGGACCTTAAACGCTACCCACGACTCGCCGTTAATATCGATTTTTTCAATATCAAAAGCGTGAAGTGAGGAGCTGCGGGCACCGGTATCAATCTTTGCCTTGATACCTGCGATTTCCAGGTCAGGCAGGCCGATCCATTCGCGCCACCCTAATATTGTCTGTGCCAAACCCGGCCCCCTGTTAAAGAGATCTTAAGATCGCCAGCATAGCGGCTTGGAATGTCTGGGAATAGCGTTTTGAAATGGTATTTTTGCAGAGCAGTACTGGCGTAAGTGAACCGCCAGCACTGCTTATGAGGCGAAAGGCTTATTTTCTGATCATGGTTTTTAAGGTCTTATCGCATTTTTCGCCATAGGGCGGTAGCATACCCCCCAGTTTTTGGAAGTTAACGCCGCTTTGTTTGTACACAGCCTTGGCATGGCTAAAGGTTTTGAAACCGTCTAAGCCGTGGTAACTGCCCATGCCACTGGGACCAACCCCACCAAAGGGTAAGTCTTCGCAGCTAACGTGGAAGATGACATCGTTAATGGTCATGGCGCCGGAGACAGTTGAGCCCAAAATATGGCGCTGTTCCGCGCTGTCTTTGCCAAAATAGTAGAGCGCCAGCGGCCGCGGGTTGGCGTTAACGTAAGTAATGCAATCATCTACGCTGGTGTAAGTTTTGACACAGATGATGGGCCCAAATAGTTCTTCCTGCATAACCAGCATGTCATCGCTGGGGTTTATAACCAAGGTGAGCGGCAGTTTGTGAGTACCTTGCTGCCTACTGAAATCTTCGTTGGCAGGGTTTATTTCACGGATATCACCACCTTTCTGGCGAGCATCCGCTAAGTAGCTCAGCAGCCGTTGGTAGTGGCGCTCATTGACGACGGAGCTGTAGTCCGGGTTATCCAGCAAGTTGGGGAATAAATTACAAATATAAATGCTCGCCGCGGTGGCAAAGTCTTCCAACTGATCTTCCGGCACAAAGACATAATCTGGCGATAAACAGACCTGGCCTACATTGAGAATTTTACCGGCAAAAATGCGTTCTACGGCGTCCTGCAGCGGGTAGCTTTTACTGATAATCACCGGCGATTTACCGCCTAGCTCTAGCGTCACTGGGGTTAAGTTGTCTGCTGCGGCCCTCAGAATATGACGGGCGATACTGGTCGCACCAGTAAAGATAAGATGGTCGAAGGGCAGTGCTGAAAAGGTCGCGCCGACGTCTGGCCCGCCATTGAAGACGGCAACCTCGTCGTTGGAAAAATATTTGGCGGTGAGAGTTTCTAAGAGTGCGCCAGTTTGCGGCGTCACTTCTGAACATTTGATCATGGCGCGGTTACCGGCGGCGAGTACGCCGGCAAGTGGTGAAAATACGGTGTTTAGCGGGAAGTTCCACGTGCCAATAATGCCGACGACGCCTTTGGCTTGATACTCTACGGTGGCTTTGCCGCCCATTAAGTTCATGGGAAATGGCGCCTTGCGCTGTTCGGTTTTCATCCATTTTTTAAGATGCTTTTTACTGTGTTTTAGACACTCAATGGTTGCGTAAATATCAGACATAAGCGACTGATGGCTGCTGCGATGGCCAAAATCCAGCGCCAAGGTCTCGACAATCACGTCGCGATTATCAAAAACCAGATCAATGGCGCGTGATAGCCGGTCGATACGAACTTCTGCGCTGACAGCGCCCTCGCTGATACTCAGTTTTCGCTGGCTGTCGAGGGTGGCGCGCATAGCTGAAATCACTGAATTTTCCTTGAGATTAGTCATTGTGTTCTCCCTGTTGTACTCGTTAATGTTATTGATGTGTTACTGCGTGGTGTGGCGTAAAGAGTATGTGATTGGGCCTTTGTTGGCCAAATGTGCAAAGACAAATAAGGAGTTCGCGAATCAAACGTCGGACGGGTCTTGATTTTAAGCGCAGCACTGCGTTTGTCTTGTGTTCTTTGCGGGCGGCGATTGCCAATACCACGGCGGCAGGTTTTGGGCGTCGAATTGCCGGTGTCTAGCTCATTGATGAGGCTATGGCGGGGCCGATTAGTCAAGAGCGCATGGTTATGATGGACGCCAAAATGACCGCGGCGCCGATGATGCTGGCTAAAGAAACCGTGAGTGCGAGTTTGAACGTGGTGTTCTTGTTGAAGTAATGCCGTGTCTGCGGTCGGTATTGTGGTGTCTAAAGACCGGGCATAAAAAAAGCACCCATATAATGGGTGCGAAGCGGGGGTGCTACTATGGAGACCTTTAAAAAAGGGGTGGGTCATTAATAAAGAAATAATTCTACCCCTAGTAGCGCCGCTACAATATTCGTAATTGTGCCTACAAATATGACTTCTTACCAAGGCGCTCATCTTAATATTGGCTCACAAAAATTAAGTAGTTGCTCTGGGGTGTCACTAAAGTCGCGAGTACTGCCTGCGGTGCGTTTGGCGACGTCAATTTGCGGTGAACTGTAGCTAAAACAGGCCCCCAACATTGCGTCGCTGTGTTCAAGGGCAGAATCTCCCGCTTGGGCGTCAATGTTGTAGCGTCGGGCACTGGATACAAAGTAGCCTTTTTGCAGTGCAAAAGCAGCCTCTTTACTATCGCCACTAAAGGCCTTATTCGCCCATTTACTAAAACCTTTGTATAGCACCTTGCCCTTTAGCGCGGCGGGTTCGTGGATTCCCCAGTTTAGGGTTTGCCAGCTGTGAATCAACTCGCCGTTGGCAAATATCTGCGCGCACACAGCTTCTTCAGTGGGCTGGTCCTCGATGCAAATATCGTATAGCCACTCTGCTTGGGTTCTGCTGGCATGACGAATAGCCATAAGAACTAAATCTAGCAGGTGCGTGCAGTTGCCGCCCACATCGACCTTTGGAACGAGTTCCTGAATATCTTCACACAGTGCTAGGCCGATAAGATCGCGAATGGGTTTTACAGCGCCGGGGCAGGTGTCGAAGGGGATACGGATAACGTCGCTTTGAATGTCGGTAAGGCGAGCGCCATCGTGGGTAATTGTGCAGCGAAATGCGTGGTTGGTATCTTCAAGCTCGCCAAAAACGGAGTTACCTGTGGTAGATAGGCGGACACGTCGTCGATAGCGACCTTGACCATAATTCGGGTTTTCTGGGTAGTCTGTTGCCGCTGGCATACGTGTCCTCCACAATAAGATACGATATTAGCGTTTTAGTGGCTAAAGAGAGTGACCGTTGCGGTCTATTTCAGTGACGGTTTCGGTCACCTCAATGTCGCTTTATAAAATAACAAGACGGGATGGTGGTTTTTATGGCGGTATTTTTAATCTATTTGATGTTGTCTTGGCTGGGTATAGGCGCTTGGCTGCTATACGATCCCGGCGCGCTAGAAGCTTATGCGGGGGTGGTGGCATTAACGCCCACTGGCGTAACAGAGTTGCGGGCGATGTACGGTGGTATGGAGTTAGCCATTGGCTGCGTAACGTTGCTGGCCTTGTTGCGACCCTACTGGCGCTGCCATGTTTTGTTTTTAAATGGCGTGATTCTCGGCGGTATTGCTGCTGGTCGCTTGGTGGGAGTGCTGCTGGACGGTAATATATCGGTATATACTTTAGCCGTGTTGAGCTTTGAGTTGAGCGCGGTGGCGGTATGCCTGCTACTAGCTCGTGGATTGCAGCGGGGCGGAGAATAGTACGGTGGAAGAATACCAGCAGCTAATAGCGGTTATCTCCCTAACGATGGGGGTGGCATGGGCCAGCGGTCTTAATCTCTATGCCGCCATTCTGGTCTTAGGTTTGGGTGGTTCTACCGGCGGTATTGAGCTCCCTGAAAACTTGCAAATTGTGCAGGACCCCGCGGTGATGTTAGCCGCGGGCTTGATGTACGCGGTGGAGTTTTTTGCCGATAAAATACCAGGCGTCGACACCGGTTGGGATGCCTTGCATACTTTTATTCGTATTCCGGCTGGCGCCTTGCTAGCCGCCAATACGGTCGGCGATGTTACTCCGGCACTGCAGCTTGCGGCAGGTATTATTGGTGGCTCGGTCACTTCGGTAACGCATGTGGCCAAGGCCAGTACGCGAGTGCTAATTAACACTTCTCCGGAGCCGTTTAGCAATTGGTTGGCGTCTATCTCTGAAGACGTCGCAGTTTTTGGCGGCCTATGGTTGGCGCTAAATCATCCGGTGTGGTTCTTGATCGGCTTTATTGCATTTCTGTTTTTGCTGATTTGGCTGTTGCCAAAACTGTGGCGTGGGATTGCGCGAATTTTTGGCAAGATTGGCCAATGGCTGGGCTTGGCGGATGAGACCCGCGAGGCAATAGAGGATCCCTCTGCGTCTAAGAGTTCGGCGCTGTATCCGGCCTCGACAGCGGCGCCCTCAAGCCAGTCGCTGCTGGACTCTCTTCAGGGGCTGGAAGCCATGCATAAGTCTGGCACCCTGAACGACGTGGAATTTGAGCAGGCGAAAGCGTCGGTGATTGCAAAACATCAGCTGGCCTAGCGTGTTATTTCGTGATTCTCGTTACAACACGCCTCGCTGAAAGATGCCCTGATGTTAACAGGGGCGTCATTGTTAATAAACATCATGTGCCGCTGTACCAAATACGATTTAATCTGTTCGAGGCCTGCTCATACTAATATCAAATAGTGTGATCGAGCCCTCTTTAATTTACACGCGGTATCACGGAGGTGATTCGGCGTTCAGGAGTCAAACTGCCTAGATGACGCAACATAAAACTAATTACTCATGTATAGCCGCGTTATTCTTAGTCACATTACTTTTTGGCGGGGGTCTTCACGCTGGCGTGGTGGCAGACGTGCTTACTCAAACCAGCATCCTGACTATTGTGGCACCGGGAACGATGGCGGTGGGGATTGAGTTGGACGACACGGCTACCACTCTAGACGGTATTATTGGCGAGGTCCCTGGCGGTGATGTCACAGTGACGGACTTGAGTATGTCGGCGCAGGAAATCAGTAATTTACTGGCCATGGATGCGCCGGTCCTGTCGGCGGGGAGTAATATTGTGACCGCGGTCTTTGCACCGGCACCCGCTGATGATCAGCCGGCTTTAATTCCCCTTGTTAATCTTGACCCAGTATTTGTGGCGGGACAAATTCAGAGCAAGGTATATCGCTGTAGCGATGATAATGATGATGATGGCGATGGTGTTTGTGATCAAGATGATCAGTGTTTAAAAACGCCGGCGGGGATTAAGGTGCTCGGCAACGGATGTTATCTCGACGGCCCGTATGGGCTGGCGTTAGAGGGTGTTTATTTTGCCAAAAATAGTCAAGAGTTGAGTGTGATGGCGCAGCAAGTTCTCCTTAATATTGCCGAGGTAATTCGCCAGTCGTCGCCGAATCTTATTGAAGTGGCCGGCTTCACCGACAATGTTGGTAACGTGGATTATAATGTGCGCCTGTCGGCGGCGCGGGCAGTGGCTGTCCGTGATTATTTATATAGTCTCGACATTGAACAATCGCGCTTGCAGGTTAAAGGCTACGGTGAAAGCTCGCCAAGAGCACAAAATATCAGCGCCGAAGGGCGTGCTAAGAATCGCCGAGTAGAGCTAAAAGTAGTAGAGCGCAAGTAATAGCGAATCATGACGGGGCACATTTTCTTGCGTCGCAGGCTAAATCTATTAGGAGAATATGAATGGCAATTGATCTGCCTCCCGTTATGCCGCCGCAATTGGCGACCCACACTCAGATTGAGATCGCAGCCCAGAGCAATGCTGAAGCGATCACCGCAGTGGTGGCTGGCATTACAATGCGGGTTGTGGGTAATAAATATTTATCTCCGGTTCAAATTGCATCGATATTAACGGCGGCAGAAACGCCCTCTGCAGCGATCACCGCATTAACGCGACGTTATTATAATGCGGGTTATTTGTTGGTGAGTGTCAGTTACTTTCGTGTTGATGACACCGTTACTGTTTTAGTGAGCCAGTCCACAGTAAAAGGGATGCGCGGAAATGTGGCTATTACCGCGCACTTCAATGGACTTATTGGAGACCCTAATTTAAGTTTGGCCGAATTTGATCGCGCGCGTGTACTGGCAGATTTGCAGGCACAGCGAGCGGGCCAAGCGTACAGCATTGCGTATGAGCAGCATTACGACGATCAGGTGATTCTCGATTTTCGCGAAGTGCCCGGCGATGATGTCGACGCCACCGATGTGTTGCTGGAAATGAATAATAAGGGCAGCCGTTTTCTTGGCCGTTATTTTGGTTTGGCGGGACTGCAACATCGCTTTGATAGCGGCACCGAAGCGGGCTTAGCTTATAAAACTATATTCGAAAATTTTGGCGAGGCCGGTGATGGCGAAGGTTATGAGCAGCTTGATATTAGTATTGATCATCCATTTACCTTTGGTTTATATGGTGTCGACGCTACGCGTATTCAATACCACCGTCAGCCCCAGGTTGCCACTAACGGCGAGGGCGGGGCTGACTTTTGCGCGCCGTCGCTAGTGATCGCTTGCACGCCTGCTGCTGGCGGGACAGTGGTAAATCTTGATGCTGAAATCGATATTGTCACTTTGTCTGGCGAACAGGTGTTATACAGCAACCCTGTTCGGCGCTGGTCGGTGTTTCAGCGTCTTGGCTATGTTAATTCCGAGATTCAATCTGACTTACAATCCGCGCCTTTGTTAGATGAGTCATATCAAACCATCGAGTTAGGCGCTAAGTATTCAGTGCGCGGTGTCTTGGCAGATGGCCCTGCGTACTTTAAAGCGCAGTTATCAGTCAGTGCGGGTTTTGGCGATGGCGGTAGTTTAGAGAGTGATCGCAGCAATGGGGTTGGGGTGGGCCAGCGATCGGCAGAATTTTTTATGCTGCGTCCAAAGTTGGGCTATAAATTTGCTCTGTCCCCGCATCACGAGTTAGCCGTCAATCTAGATGGTCAGCTCGCAGATGACACTCAGCTGCCGCAGCAACAGCAATATGTTTTAGGGGGCATGAACAGTCTTAGCGCCTATCTGCCTGGGGTATTAATTGGCGACAATGGCTATTTTGTGCAGGCCAGCGTAAGCGCCAAACACCGGATTTGGGGAGTGTCTTTGGACGCGTCCATTTTCGCCGAATACGGTGCCACTAGCTTCAATGGTGTTTCTGGTGAACTGGCGTCGGTGCAGGCCTTGGCTGATACCGGGATGCGGTTGAGTGCTGTACTTGCTTATGGTTTTGTAAGTGAACTGGTGGCGGCGACGCCACTGCTGGATGATGTAGTCAATAAAGCGCGTCTTGATGCCTTAGAAGTTGATTTTTTTTGGCGTTTACGCTGGACGTTCTAAGCAGCTTTTAATACTTCAAGGCTGTTATTGTTACTTATATAACCGTATTTATTTTCAAACCGTGGTCTAATGGCGTCTTCGGTTTGACGCGTAAACCGCGCCGCCGATCAGAGAGTCATAGGCTGTCGCGCCGACGGTATGTTCAATTCATTATTTCTTTTCCACCCTGAGCTTCACTAACACGCAGCGACGGTGTTATGTGCTAGCAGTGCAGCGTGTGAACACGTTGTCGCTGTCTATGGATAGTCTCGCGATGAGCCGCTGTTTGTGAGTGAATAACAGATGTTAGTTTTAGTAAATAGTGAATAGTAAGATGGGATTTAACATTAAAATTTCGTCTTTCTAATAATATTAATATGGAAAAGTTATGACTCCCGCTCTGCCGCCGATGCGACTAATTATTTCCTTGGCGCTTATTTTTTCGCTATCGCCGTTGGCTATCGATATGTACTTGCCGACGATTCCCGCGATAGCGGGAGAGTTGGCAGTGCCTGTGCAAGATGTCGCTATTACGGTCAGTCTGTATATTTTGGGCTTAAGTTTCGGTCAGTTCTTTGGCGGTCCAATCAGTGACTATATTGGGCGGCGGCCGGTGCTATTCATTGGTATGATTATTTTTGCGCTGGCAAGTCTACTTATTGCCTATACAGATTCCCTAAAGGTGTTCTGGGTCGCGCGCTTTGTGCAGGCTTTAGGGGGTGGTTTTGCTGCCGTCGTGGTACCGGCAATTATTCGCGATCATACCGAGGGTCAGGCTACCGCCAAGCTATTCTCGCAAATCATGCTGATTACTATTATCGCGCCGGCAATCGCCCCAAGCATAGGCACGTTTTTATACAGCGTGAGCGGCTGGCGTATAATATTTATAGTGCTGGCAGCCTACGCGGCGCTGGTTTGTCTTATGGGCGCTATTTTCATACGCGGCGCGTCTAAGTCATCAGTGGTGGATGATACGCTGGCGAAAGATGGCTTGTTGACGCGCTACCGCTTTGTTTTGAGTAATACCACTGCGATGCGGTATTTATTCTCTCAGGCTTTAGCCTTCAGCGTTATGGTGACTTTTTTAGCGAATGCGGCACTAGTATATATTCACCAATATGGCGCCACTGAAACCCAATTTGCCATGCTGTTCGCTGCAAATGTGCTGACATTGGGTGTTGCCAACAGGGTCAATAATTATTTATTAAATACCATTCCGGCGCCGCGAATTTTGCCTAAAGCGATGATGTTGCAATGCGTGGCCACCGCGGGATTATTATTGATCAGCGACTTTACGCCTACGCTGTGGATAGTTGCGCCTTTGATCATGCTGAGTATTGGTGCTCTCGGCGGTGTCATGGGTAACTCGCAGGCGAGTGCACTGCAATTTTTCCCCAAGCACAGTGGCATTGCGTCAGCCTTGCTCGGCAGTGCACAGTATCTCATTGGTGGCCTTATCAGTGGCGTGTCTACTTTATTTTTAAGTGACAAAATGTGGCCAATGACAGTTACGATGTTTGTCGCCGCCGCTGCCGCTTGGTGGATCGTACCAAAACCCGGCCCTAGCCAGGTGCCAGTCTCAAATACTTGAGCAATAGGGACTGCTGGTGAGCGGTAGCAAAGATGTTTGCTAGTACCGAGAAATTCACATCAGTAAAAATCGCTTTATTCGTTCTGCTTACTGCTTTGATCGGACTCGCTAGCTGCGGCCATTGTAGTTCTGGCGTCGCTTTATCTGATAGAGAAGTCGAATTAATAGCTGGGCCGTCGCGACAGTTGTCGTTTAGCCCCGGCGTTCGCAGCCTAAATTAAAAGGTTTTGCGTCACTATACGTCGTCTTTCAAGCCAGTTCCCGCTGCACATCCCCATTAAGCAACGCGCGCTCAGCTATTTTGACAAAGCTCCAGCCAGCGCAATATTCCCTCGCTGCGGTATTTTTGACGGTGCAAAATAAAGTAGAAGTGGCGTTTGAAATCACGATTGGCGGCGGTGAGCGGAACGAGCCGTCCGCTGTCGAAGGCAGCCTGCAGCGACAAGGTCGATAGGCAGCCGATACCTAGTCCGGTTTCAACCGCGCGCTTAATAGCCTCAGTATGCTGCAACTCAAGGCGAATATTAAGTTCTGGCAATAGCTCATGAATGGCGCGGTCAAAGGCTTGACGGGTGCCTGAGCCTCCCTCTCGCAAAATCCACTGGGCAGAGAGTAAGTCTGCATCAGTGAGATTTTTTTTGTTGGCCAGTGGGTGGCGGGGGCTGCAGAAGATTTGCAGTTCATCTTCTCGCCAGCGGGTCACTTCTAAATCTGCGTGGTGCAATTCGCCTTCGATCAGGCCGATATCCAAGTCGAAGTTTAAAACCTGTTGACTGATGACGGCGGTGTTAGCGACATTAAGTTTTACTTTAGCGGCGGGGTAGCGGTTGATAAATTCGGCCATAATATCTACCGCGAGGTAATTGCCAATCGTTAGTGTGGCGCCCACCTTAAGCTCGCCCACCTGATCGTGGCGGCGGAAACCCTGTTCCAGCGCGAGTGCTTGATCTAGGAGCGCCTCTGCCTGGGGGCGCAGCGCACGACCTAATTCATTAATTTGTAGACGTTTACCAATTCGGTCAAACAGCTGTATCGAGAATTGCTGCTCAAGATCTTTGAGTGCACTAGAAGCTGCTGACTGGGACATAGAAAGCTGCTCTGCAGCCCGGGTTATGTTCTCGGTGTGGGCGGCGGCTAGAAAAACTTCGAGCTGGCGTAGGGTATAGTGCATATTTGCAAAACCGATATGAAAAATCATTATAAGTCATTTTGCCGATAGCATAGCTTTCCCTTACAGTATTGGCAAGCCAAAGAAGTAGTGGGCGGAAATAGCGCTAATATTTAGGAGAGGTTTGCAATGAGCAATATAGTTTCTGAGCGAGTGACCAGCGTACATCACTGGAACGACACTTTGTTTAGTTTTAAGACTAGCCGTGATCCATCGTTCCGGTTTGAAAACGGCCATTTTACTATGATCGGCTTAAAGCAGGGCGATCGCCCCTTGATGCGGGCTTACAGTATTGTGAGTGCAAATTATGAGGACGAGCTTGAGTTCTTCAGCATTAAAGTAGCCAATGGCCCGCTGACTTCTAAGTTACAGCAGATCAAGGTGGGTGATGAAATTTTAATCAGTCGTAAGCCTACTGGCACCTTGGTGGCAGCCAATTTATTGCCAGGTAAAAATTTATACCTTCTCAGCACCGGTACCGGCTTGGCGCCTTTTATGAGCATTATTAAAGACCCGGAAGTATATGAGAAGTTTGAGAAAATAGTGTTGGTGCACGGGGTTCGTTATGAGAGTGAGTTGGCTTACCAAGATTTCATTCGCAATCATTTGCCTCAGCATGAATATTTTGGCGATATGATCCGCGACAAGCTCGTGTACTACCCCACGGTGACTCGTGAGAAGTTTGTAAATCAGGGGCGTTTGACGGATTTACTTCGCACCGGTAAGTTGATGCGAGATGTGGGTTTGCCCGCCCTTAATACCGAATCTGATCGGTTTATGATTTGCGGGAGCCCGAGCATGCTCAAAGACACTTGCCGCCTGCTCAAGGCGGCCGGTTTTGAAGAAACGCGTGGCGGTCAGTATGGACATTTTGTGATTGAACGTGCTTTTGTAGAACACTAAGCTTGTTTTTACGGTTTGTGATGCCCCTTTCAAAGCCCCTTCATAGGGGCTTTATTTTATGCGCAAGGTTTTAGATTTAGTCCCGCTGCTTATAGCAATTCTCCGTTATTTTTCCTCACCAGATACCTTCGCACAAAGGACGCACTATTTTACTGCTACCTAAATATTGATGACACTAAACTTGTGGGTATCAGGGTTAAGGTATTATTTCACAATTTATAAGTTGATTAGAGCTTTGTTGTGGAGTCCTGTTGGCAGTCTTGATAACTTAGGGCTTGGAATGATTTTAGCTAGGAAGGCGCTATGTTTAAAAAAATCTTACTATCATTGGTGGTATTGCTGCTAGCTTCAGGTGCATACCTTCAGTTTGGTAATTTACCCCTGCCCTTATCGACAGATACTCAGAGTAGTCGGTGGCTAGAAAAAGGCATTTACGACGTCAAGCATTTCGATATTGAGTTGGTCGATAATACTCGCCCGACCCAAAAAAATGGCGATTATATCGGCAGCGATGAGCGGCAGTTGCAAACTCGAATTTGGTATCCCGAGGACTTGCTTGGTGTCGCACCTTTACTTATTTATAGCCATGGCTTTATGTCTTCGCGCACTGGGGGCAGCTATCTTGCTGAGCATTTTGCCAGTCACGGTTATATTGTTGCCGCGATGGATTATCCGCTCACTTCGATGAGCGCGCCTGGCGGACCATTGGTAAAAGATGTTGTTAGTCAGCCCGGTGATGTTAGCTTTTTAATCGACCAGTTTATTTCCTGGAGTGCGGATTCGGATCATCAGTTTTATGAGCGCATTGATGACAAGCATATTGGTGTTTTGGGTCTATCTTTGGGTGGAATGACGTCGACCTTGGAGGCTTTTCATCCTCGCAGCGCTGATTTACGTATTTCTGCGGCGGTATCGATAGCCGGTCCGGCCTTTATGTTTGGTCCGACCTTCTATGATTCTAGAGATATTCCTTTCATGATGATTGCGTCGCCAATAGATGCCATGATTGATTATCAAACCAATGCGGCGACGATTCTACCCAATGTGAAAGGCGCTGTTGTAGTGACTATGAATAACGCTTCTCATACGGGCTTTGCGGCGCCGGGTCGGTATTTGCGATGGTTTGAAAATGCGGATTCATTGGGTTGTAGTATCCTGACGCGTGGTCTAGAAAAAACCGCTGACGAAAACTGGACCAGCGAGCTAGGTGAGATTGAAGACGGTATTTTGGTGACCCCGCAGACGGCATTGTGTACTGCTGATCCGCTCCCGCCGGCAATGAACCCGGTGCGTCAGCAATGGTTAACTACGGTGGCGGTATTCTCGTTCTTTGAAGCACAATTTGCTTTGAGTGAGCTTCGTCGCCAAGACGCTCGTGATTATCTGTTTAGTACTTTATCTAGTGAAATTCCTGAAGTTAGTGTTGCGCGCGCAACAAAATAAGGCCTTGCGATGGCAAGACCCCAGTTCCGGCGTTTTGGCTTCCGCAGCGCGGGATGTCTTTATAATGTTGGCATGGTCGCCAGCATTAGAATGTGGCGAGTTTGATAATGTAAAACTGAGCGGTATGAATAATAAAATACTAGGGAAAAATAGAATATGACAGTCGCGTTCTGGTGTGTGCTTATTGCGTGCTTACTTCCCGTACTGATGGCGTGGGTGTGTGGATATTTTCGTGGCAAACAGTTTGGCAAAGTCGATAACAAACATCCCCGGCAGCAATACGCCTTGCTTGAAGGTCCAGGTGCGCGCGCCTATGCCGCCCAGCAAAATGCCTGGGAAGCGCTGCCGGTATTTGCGGCAGCCGTGATCATTGCACATTTGGCGGGAGTTGATCCGGCCAAGTCGGCGGTTGCCGCCCAGGTATTTATTGTTGCGCGAGTTTTGTATCCCATTTTTTATATTACCAACAAAGATGTGCTTCGCTCTTTGGCGTTTCTTATTGGCCTGGGCGCTTGCATCGCTCTATTTGTAATGGCGGTGTAAATACAATGATTGCCGTAATGCAAAAATGGATAAGGATATGGTGCCTGCCCTTGGCGGTAGCCATGTCTTTCACTGGCTATACCACAGCTGAGACTGACGATGACACCGGTCTTGTCAGTATGGAAGAGTTCATGCCGGTAGCGGAAGAGCCGTCAACGCCATCGCGGCTTCGCGTCGAACAAATTAAGCTGGAGACCATCGATAATTTTTCCCGCGGTGGCCCAGATAGTATCGCTGGGCTGGATGATTGGTGGTTGTCCAACGGTAAAATTTGTGTGGCTGTGAGTAACGTTAACCATCACGCGGGCATTGTTGCCGGCGGTGGCACGCTTATTGATGTCGCCCATTGTGAGCGCGGTAATGATCAGTGGACTTTTGCGAATATTTTAACGGGGCTGACAAAGGAAACCGCTATCCAGGTTTCAACAGTCACTGCCCTAATGGAAGGCGATCACGCCGATATTATTACTGTGGGCGAGGGTGATGGTCTTCGCCAAACAGTGACCTACCGTTTGCGAGAGAATGGTGACGAACTAGAGATCGATGTGGAGATAGAGCGTATTGGTGAGGGTCGCCCGGTACAAATGAGCGGTTTGTTTACCCTGCATTCACAGCGCTCATTAACGCCATTCAGTTTGTCTAGTTATATTCCAAATGCCACCCGGGGTTTTCAGCATCCGGCTATCGATCGTAATAAGGTGTCGTCTTTGCTTGACGGCATGGTGCCCAGTGACTGGAATATTTTGGTTGGCGCCGATACTTATGACAGCAAGGTAAGTTATGGGGTGCAGCTGGGGTCTGCTGCCTTGATTAAAGTGAATGGTAGTCGTCAGCCATTGCCGCGGTTTTTGGCCGTGTTTCCCGATTATAGCCTGCACGGCTGGATGACCCGCCCTTTATGGTTTCAAAGCGAGCGTCTGACTTGGCTTTCACTGTTGCAAAGCCAGTTTATGGATTTAGAAACGGGCGAGCAGATGCTTGCTAAGTTTAAGGTTTTGTTGGGTGATCGCGCGGATGTGTCATCTGTTACTGATCAAATCTATAACGGCCCGCGAATACGAGGTTACGCCAATAATTTTGACGTGTCGGTGGCGGTGTGGGATCAGGATGATCGACCCATAACTCAGGCTCGAGTCACCGCCGATGGCAGTTTTAATATTCGTCTGCCGAAATATGTGCAGTGGATAAAAATGCAGGCCACTGCGCCGTGGGGTCAAAAAATTAACCGCGAATTATCGTTAGCTGATGCGCGCAATGATAGCGGTCGCTGGGTCTTCCGGGAAAATGGAGCGCTGCGGTTGCCGCGAGATATTCCAATGAGCTTATATTTCTTTGGCTTTGGGAATACCGCGGCACCGGAGTTCGGCAATGACTTGTTGGGCTTTACCGAGCAGGGGCTGTTGCTGCCTGGCATGATGCGCCGCAATCGTATTGATTTGGCCGGTGTTGACTCAGATTTAGAGCAAGTTAACCTGCCGCCGGGCCAGTATCGAGTTCTGACTGCGCGGGGCTTGGAATTCGATGTGAAGGAATATTTACTTACTGTTGTCGCCGGTGAAACTAGTCAGCTTCCAATCATTTCCCCAAAGCGTATTTGGTACGGCGGTGATTGGCATTCAGCTGACTTGCACGTTCACAGCGGGGCAAGTTTTGACTCGGTCCTACCCTTTGATGAGCGCTTACGAAGTTTTGTGGCGCAAGGCGCCGAGGTCTTGGTGGCCAGTGAGCACAATCGCTTAATTGATCAAAGCGGGCGGGTTGCTGCGCTGGGGCTGGAGGGTAAAGTGCAGGTTATAACCGGTAGTGAACTCACCGGTATGTCGCGCACAGCCAGTGCACCGACTACGGTAGGTCACAGTAATGTCTTTCCATTAACGGCTAAGCCAATGGAGTTTGCTGGCGGCACTCCTGCAGTAGAAAATCTTGCCCTGCGTGAGGTGATTGCCGGTGTTCGCGAACAAGCGCCAAACGCACTATTTCAGCTCAATCATCCACGGGCGGTTAATCCGGTTGATGCCGATTTAGCGTTTTTTGATCACCTGTCGATTGGTAAAAGCTACGACTCAGCACAGGCCTTAGATAGCGCAAATAATGGCAGTTTGCTGCTTACAGACCCGGTCTCGGGGTTTCGTGATATCGATTTTGACGTTTTAGAAGTGCTCAATGGGTCTGAGTTTTCGGTGTATTCACAAATTCGTGATGACTGGTTTTCGATTCTGAATCAAGGCGGGCGCCGCGCCGTGACGGGAAATAGTGATTCCCACGGGATTCGCAGCGTGGTCGCTGCGCCCCGTAATTATGTCTATGTTGCCGACTCTACTAATCAGCTACCACTCGATGAGAGCGCCTTTGTAGAGGCGGTGCGAGATGGACATAGTTTTGTGACTACCGGGCCGTTTCTGGCCGTGACACTTCGCGATGACTATTCAGAAGCTGGCATGGGCGATACGTTTTCAGGGCGGCGTGGTGAGCTGCATATTCAGATAGATGCGGCGCCGTGGGTGTCGGTTAATATCATGACGATTTGGGTTAACGGGGAAATTTATCGGCAGTTGAATGTGGCGGTTGGTGATCACAAGGTCATTGAACTGATCGTCGATACTGACTCCTATGTGGTCGTTGAAGTCAGTGGCGAGCCGGGCGGGGTATATCGCGCGCTTATGCCCGGCTTGGCGCCGCTGGCTTTGAGTAATCCGATATACATGGACGCAGATAGCAACGGGGAGTGGCAGGCACCTAAGGTAATGAACTAGCCTCGGGGTGGAGCTGTCATAGTCCGCATAGGGTAAGTGTGAAGAGTTCAGCGGTCATGAATTAATGCTGTGAATATTGGCATGTTTTTTTTAATAATAGCTGTGTCATGATGGTTTCACGGTACTTAGCAAGATAACGGATTAGGAGATTTACTAATGAAAATGGTTATTAATATTAGTCGTTGGACGACGTTGCTGACAGCAGTAGTCTTCGCAACAGCGTGCAGTATCGATCCATATTCTGGCGAAGAGAAGACTAGTAATACTGCTAAAGGCGCGGGCTGGGGTGCTTTGGGCGGTGCTGTTTTAGGAGCTGCAGTAGCAAGTAAGAAAGATCGCAAAAAAGGTGCGCTACAGGGCGCAGTGCTAGGCGCCGCCGCCGGCGGTGGCTACGGTTATTATATGGACCGCCAAGAAGCAAAGCTGCGTGCCCGCCTTGAAGGCACTGGCGTGGGTGTGGAGCGTGTTGGCGACACCATTAAACTCATTATGCCGGGCAACGTGACTTTTGATACCAGCAGCACTGCTATTAACGGTGGCTTTACTGACGTCTTGGATAGCGTTGTGTTAGTTGCCAAAGAGTTTGATAAAACCCTGATGCATATTAATGGTTACACAGACTCTACCGGTAGTTTCCAGACTAACCAGTCACTGTCCGAGGAGCGCGCAGGTAGCGTCGGTCGCTACTTCATGAACCAAGGTGTGGTGTCAAGCCGCATTCGCACTTCAGGCTATGGTCCACGCGATCCTATTGCAGATAACAGCACTGCATCTGGTCGTGAGCAAAATCGCCGCGTGGAAATTGAGATGCTGCCAACTCAATAAACAGCGACATACCCCTAAATGGGCGTCATCAGTGGCGCCCTTTTTTTGTCTGACTATTATGTTCACTGGCTTGGGGCCTAAAAAATGATAAAGATACTCTATAGATCTGGAATGGTTTTCCTTGCGATTTTGGCACTTGCGGCTTGCGCGGGATTTAATCCGATTGAGAAGCCAAAGGTATCTATTACCAGTATCAAAATGGCGCCGGTCATTGGTTTTCAGCAGAAGCTACTCGTTGGTTTGCAGCTCGATAACCCCAATGGCTTCGCCATTAACCTTGCTCAATTGCGATATACCTTGGAGTTGCAGGGGCAGTCGCTGGCGGGCGGCAGTTTAAATGAAGCGGTCAGTTTGCCTGCAAATGGTCAGACTCAAATAGTGGTCCCGGTAGCGGTGAATTTACTCAGCGGTATAGGTGTGTTGAGTAAGATCTTGGGCGATATCCAATCTGACCTTGATTATAAGATCAGCCTGACGGCGGCGATCACCAATTTTGGTCTTGGCGATATTACAATCGAAAAGGTGGGTAAAGTCGAAATTGCTAGTATGGCACCCTGAACAGCATAGTCCGCGACAGGCTGGCTGCCACGGCGAGATAGTAGTTTAAGCGCTTTTAGCCGTTTTGCTTTTCTTATTGCCGTCTAGCGTGTCATGAAGACTAACTAACTGCTGGGTGAGTTTATGCGATGGTTCATAGTGAATCAGCGGTATCTGCCTGCTGCGAGACTCTTTCATCTTGATTGAGCTGCTTAGATATTGATCAAAGATTGGTAGGCCCTCAGCTTTCATACTTTCGATGAGCTGAGTTGGTAAACTGGCTTGGGCTTGAAACTGGTTAACGATGATGCCTTCGAGCTTTAGCTCTGGATTGTGGTCTTCGCGAATTTCCTCAACTGTTTCCATTAAACCAATCAATGCGCTCTTTGAAAAGCTGTCGCAATCAAAGGGAATTATTAGCGAATCGGCGGCGATAAGCGCCGAGCGGCTATAAAAGTTTAGGGCCGGCGGGGTGTCGATGTAAATATACTCGTACTCTGCCTGTAGCTTGTTCAGGGCATCGCGGAGTTTGTAAATTTTGTGGCGAGTTTCTAATTCGCGCTCGATCACCGCGAGTTCAGGGTGAGACGGCATTAGATAGAGATTGTCGAATTCGGTTTCGTAAATACAGTCGCTAGCTTCTTTGCTTTTGCCGAAGAGCGATAGCTTTTGCTTAAAGAAGTCTGCTGCGTTGTCTTCAAGGTCGCGAAACTGGGGGCCAATTAAGTATTCGCTGCTATTGCCTTGAATATCAAGATCGATAAGCAGCGTTTTATGGCCTTTCCATGCGCTAATTGCCGCCAAATTACAGCTTATGCTGGTTTTGCCGACACCGCCTTTTTGATTAAAAATTACCCGCTTCATTGTGCTACCCTGACAGAGTGTTGCTGGGAAAAAGTAATCCTAGCAGCTCTAGTGCCAAGGCGCTATATCCGCAATTTTTGAGGTATCTTGGCCGGGCTACTCAGGACGTTGATGGGGGATTTTTACGCATCCATTCGCGGGTGCGCAGAACGCCAAACAGCAAGACCACAATATAGCCTTCTACTGGATTACTGTAATCACGGTGAATATCCTTTCTAAATACTAGGCACTCAAGGACGTGGGCGACAAGTATGGCAAAGCCACCCCATATCAGCCACTGACTATTCTCACCTAGCAGAGGAAACACGAAATTTACCAGAAAGGCGATCCAAAAGCCGAGTTGGCCAATTTTCAAAATTGTCATTATAAAGTGTGAATCCTTCGTTATTTTTTTTGGTGGCTGCATAATGCAATATTAATTTTAGGGCTTCAAGTTTTGTTATAATCTAGCCGCGTAACTTTCCATTTAAATAGAGGCAATTAATTTATGTATACGGGAATTGTGCATGGTGCCTACCCGCTGGCGGCGGTAATCCATAAGCCTGGCTTGCACCAGCTATTTATCGACTTGCCGCCGGTACTACTTGAAGACTTAGTCATTGGCGCTAGTGTTGGCCTAGATGGCGTATGTATGACCGTGACCAGTATTGATGGCGCGCGGGTGTCGTTTGATGCCATGCAGGAAACCCTGTCATTGACGACCTTGGGCAAGCTAAATGATGGCGATATCGTTAATGTCGAGCGCTCGGCCAAACAGGGGGCAGAAATCGGCGGCCATAATATGTCTGGTCATGTCGATGGTTGTGCAGAGCTTATTGCTGTTGAAGAGTCTGAAAACAACTGTACGCTGAGCTTTCGTCTGCCTCAGGCTTTAAGTAAGTATGTGTTTAGAAAGGGCTTTATCGGCATCAGTGGTTGTAGTTTGACGGTAGCTGATTACCAGCGTGACGAAGCCGAGTTCACCGTGTGGTTAATTCCAGAGACGCTGCGGATGACCGCCTTTGCAAAGAAGCGCGTGGGTGATTGGGTGAATATTGAAGTGGACCGCCAAACTCAGGTTATTGTCGATACTGTCGAGCGAGTATTGGCAGAGCGGGAATAGTGTAAAGATTACCGCCAGTAAACCTTACTAGCGGTAATTGCGATTATTATGCTTCTTCTGGCATTAAGCCATTGATTCGCTCTAATGCGTCGACGTACTCGGTGACTAAGCGGAAAATAACGGACCGAGTTGATTCAACATGGTTGATCTGCCCGACTACCTGGCCGACCGGGTTAAAGGCCACTTTCTGGCAATCGCCGGCTGAGGCATAGCGTGCGGTGCGGCGAATACCATCACCACTTACCAAGCCCTGCAGTGGCATGCCGAGAGCGTCTGGTGTGTCAGTGCGTTCCCAAGCTTCGGTCCACTCGTTTTTCAGCATACGGCAGGTTTTTCCTGTCCATGCGCGTGAGCGCACAGTATCTTCACTAGAGGCCGCCAGCAGGGATTCTTTTTGCGCAGGTTCGGCATGTGCCTCCTCAACCGTTAGCCATAATGAGCCTGTCCACACGCCCTCACAGCCCATGCTCATTGCTGCCAGCATTTGCTGTCCGTTACCAATGCCGCCAGCGGCTAACACTGGCACAGGCGCTGCAGCCGCAACGGCTTGCGGCCATAATACCACCGAGCCAACGTCACCAGCGTGACCGCCGCCTTCGCCACCTTGGGCGACAATAAAGTCTAGGCCAGCGTCTTTGTGCGCTTTGGCTTGTTTAACGCGACCGCAAAGTGCACCGACCAGCCGGCCACTATCTTGAATTAACTTTACTTTGTCGGCGGGTGGGGTGCCCAGTGCATTGGCAATTAATTTACATTTAGGGCGGGTGAGCGCCTCCATAAGTAGTGGGGTGGCTGTGGCTTCAGTCCAGCCGAGCAGGCCCATGTTACTGGTGCCATCGGGCCATTCGGGCACACCGGCATCGGCTAATAATTTTTGAGCAAAGTCGATATGACCTTGTGGGACCATTTTCCAAAGTTCTTTTTCAAGATCTTCCGGGCTCGTGTCGCCCATGCCTTCGTATTTTTGAGGAATGACAATATCAACGCCATAGGGACGGTCGCCGATATGCTCATCAATCCAGTCTAATTCGGCCTTGAGTTCTTCCGGAGAAAATCCGACTGCGCCTAAGACACCAATACCGCCTGCTTTACTGACGGCAACCACAACGTCACGACAGTGGGTGAACGCGAAAATAGGGTATTCAATGCCGAGCTTTTTACATATTTCGGTATACATTTCTGGCCTCTGACTTATTGTGGCGCGAAATACACGGCGCCATGAGTTGACCTGATTAGTATTGCGGACGGCCTCGACGCCGACAATGGCGTAAGTAATCAATCGCCATTGACTAAAAAGATCAGTATTCTCTGTTGTTGAGCCTGCTGATTTTGATAAGATCGCCAATTTTTGTGCTAATAAGTACTAAATTTAGGCTCTCACTCGCTTTTGAACTTGTGTATTCGAGCGGTGCAGAGTAAAAAGTACGATTACATTATCGTACATCCCTTATAGGAATTTGGCTTAAAAATGGAAAGAGTGCCGTCTATAAGCGCGCGTATTTTACTTTTACAAATTCGTCATCGCGCGCTAGACAATGAAATCACTGAGCTGGCCTTGAATCCATACCAAAATCAGCTGTTGTTGCAGCGGCTAAAGAAAGAGAAATTGCGTATAAAAGATGAAATACGGTGGTTAAAAGACGAGCTTATTCCTGACCTAGACGCTTAAATCGGAGAGGTCAGCGCATCTTGTGAGACATATCTCACAAGATGCGCTGCTTTTGTCTGCTTTCACTTCTTTGGCAGTTCGTCATAATAGGCACTGTCAGGAAGACGCAAGCATTCAAAGGATTGAATGTGACATTGGATGTCGAAGTCTTAAAAACCGGAGCTAATGCTCCGGTTTTTTTTTGCATTGAGCTTTTGCCCCCGCATGCTTAAGCTGCTCGTCCTTAGCCCCACCCTCTGATGAGGTCCATTCTATGGTCGCATGGTTGATTGATGACAGATCGTAACTTTGACGGTATCGCCGAACGCTTTAAAAAAAATATCTATGGCAATGCCAAAGGCGAGTTACGGCTCGCCCTGTGTTGGCGCGAGCTGGTTGATAAGTTACCCGAGCTTAGCGAGGGTCGGTCAATGTCGGTATGGGACGCCGGTGGCGGCTTGGGGCAAATGAGCATCCGCCTAGCAGAGTTGGGGCACTCGGTGTTGCTCAATGATATTTCAGCCGACATGTTGGCTTTAGCGCGTAAAGATATTACCACGGCGGGTTTAGCTACTCAGCTTGATATCCGCAAGGCATCTATTCAGGGAATTAGCGCTGCACAGGAACAATCCTTCGATTTGGTGCTTTGCCATGCAGTACTTGAGTGGGTAGCTGATCAGGAAGATGTCATCTCGTCGCTAGTGGCTGGAATGCGCCCCGGCGCTCATTTATCGCTGATGTTTTATAACCTTAATGCGCTTATTTTGAGCAATATGGCCAAGGGCAATCTCTACAAATTACGCGATAGGGATTTTGCCGGGCATCCCGGCGGACTTACGCCGCCGAGGCCGTGTGAACCGCAACAGATTATTGAATTATTACAGCACGCCGGCCTTGAAATTGTTGCTAAGCGCGGTATTCGTTTGGTCTATGATTTGATGCCCAGGGCGGTGCGAGCTCAGCGAAGTATCACTGATGTGCAAGCCCTTGAGTGGCAGTACGGCGCAGACGAGCCTTTTTGCTCCCTCGGGCGCTATGTGCATTTGCTCTGCCGTCTACCAGAGTAAAAGTCTAGCGGGTGGCTAGGCCTTGCGAAAGCGAATGCCGAGCTTGGTGTATAGCGCGCCTAAAATCCAAAGTGGACCAATCAATAAAAACAAAATATCAGTAAAAAATGAGGGTTTTTGTGCTTCTTCTTTGTGGCCAATGAATTGGAAAATCCACGCAATAATCCAAACGGCAGCCGCAGGAATCCATAGCGGGAATGCCACATAACTTTGGTAGGCCATAATGCCCGCGGCCAACAATACTATTAACGGCAGCATGCCCAGCGCGAGTCGCCCCGACAAATAACCATAGAAGAACATGGTGCCAATCAAAATCACTTGGCCTAGATTAAATGCCGTCGCAGGTATTTGTATCAGCCACAGCAGTGCAACAGTGCAAACAGCAATTGCCGGTACGCACCAATAATGAATGCGTTTATTGCGTGGATTCTGGTGGGAGTCATTATATTCGTCTAGCCATTGGTTCAGGGTGCGCACAGGCAATCTCCGTTGCTGTATCAAAACGGCTACGTTAGGTGAAGTGTCAATGTGGGTCAATGACCGCAGCGACATAACAAAGAGGTAATTTAAGTCAGATCTATGCGAATGAAGGCGCGTTTATTCTTGCGGCCGCTGAGAGCAGAGCTTATATCTAATAGACGCATTTGAAAACCATATTTTTTGACTAGTAGACGGTGCGCAATTTTACTTTCCGCTGCGTCGATTAAATAGGCATTGCCATTACTAGCCTCGCCAAGCGGTTTGCCGATTACCGTACACGGGCCAATTTGACACTCGCTGAAATTTTTCAGGCGCTTAACCTTACCGGCGTTTCCCGCTGAAAAAACATAGAGTGTGTTGTTGTCACCGGCACACCAAACTGGTGTTGGGACAAAACTGCCGTCGCGTTTTTTAGTGCTAAACAAGATATAGCTAGATTGGTATAGTGCTGTCATGGTGATAGATCCGCGGGATATGTAACATTGCTTATTGTGCTTTGTGTGTGAGTGTCTTGCAATAATTCTGCCGGCAGAGGGAAGTTATGTCTTGTTATTATGAGTGGTATTTTGGAGTATAAGTTTAAGCGTAGAAAAAAGAGGAATTGCCGCCGATGGTTGGCGGCAAATTTTACTTCATGTCTGAGTGTGGTGATGGGTATGTGGGTAACTCAGACGAGTGTGGCGATACAATAAAATAAGCCTGTAAAGACGATAGAAATCAGGCTAAATTTTGCACTCTGTTGAGCAAGGTCGCTTATAGTGCACGCAGTAATAATGTGCGGTGTCATGTTGATATTCTCCTGATTGGTGGAATTTAAATTAGGCCTGCAAAGCAAGATACGATGCCTACTGTAATAATGGCGATAAAGCTGTATTGAGCTGCTAATTCGGCAACTGCGCTAGCGTCGTAGCTTTGAACTGCTTGTTGTAATTGACTCATTGTATTGCTCCATTTATAAGGTTTTGTCGGTGTCTTAACGACGAAGTAATTATACAAACAAGCAAGAAATGTTTGGGTTACGTGAGGCGTGTCACCGCAGCGGCTAAATACTGTTTACAGTCATTTTTTTAATCTTTTGGACAGCTTCGGTGAGGAGTAAAAACAAGGACTTAGCGCATCTATTAACAAATATTTAAGCGGCGGTTAAGTGGCTGTAATGATGGCGCGTGGGTTAAATTGTTGTAATAACTGGAAAAGTCGCCAATTCGTGATGATATTTTTGTAAGCCTTACACGGTATTTAATGAGAATTCTTTGAGCAGCTCGCCTATCCAAAAACTTTCTACGGCGACCGCGCCACGCCTAAACCAATCCTCGGCTTCGGCTTTACTGCCGACTTCATAAATTAGTATCGACCAAGGTAGTGCAGTTAAGTCGGCGCTGCTTGGTACACACTTGCGTTCACAAAATATAACTTCGGGTTTGAGTTCAGCCAGTGGCGCCGACTGCCAGTCAGGCCATGCGTCAAAAACGGCGCCAACGCGCTTCCAGCCATCGTTAATGGCATGCTGCAGTGCATTTAATTCAAAGCTAATAAGAACGCATTGCGAGGCGACTGGGCGCAGGGTGCTAGTGATGGCATCAACGACGATCTGTTTGCCAAAGTGGGCCAGGCTTTCTTCCTTGATTTCAACGTAGGCATTTATCTTGGGGCTGGCCTGAAGTAAAGCCACAATGTCGCTGAGCCGACACATGGGGTTGTCTCGAAATGCGGCGCCTAGGCGGTCGCTTTCGGCGGCTGAGAATGTATCGAGCTCGGCGGCGGTATATTCCCAAATTAAACCTTTGCGCTGACAAATACGCATCAAGCTGGCGTCGTGGAACACAAACGGCACCTGGTCTGCACTGAGTTGAATGTCGAGTTCTATATTAACGGCACCAGTTTCAATCGCCTTTGTAAAGGCGATCAGGGTGTTTTCAGGGTAGTGTTGACGCCAGCCGCGGTGGGCCACGAAGTTTTTTGCTTGCATAGCGATTCCGTCGAAAATCGAATTTTGCAGTAGTATCCGATTTATTATGGTCAGAATAAAGCTAGGCAGTCCTAGTTTGATCAAAAGACAGCGCCGGCTATGACTATTGCTATTGGCGTTGCACGCATATAATACCTCCTCAACCTAATTTTTTTGGAGAACATATGTCTGCGTTATCGATAAAGGCCTTGTTGGCGGGGCAGTGTGAGCCGGGATGCGAGGTAACAGTAAAGGGCTGGATTCGGAGCCGTCGAGATTCCAAGGGCGGCTTTTCCTTTTTGGCCGTTAACGATGGATCTGCACAGTCGGCGATACAGGTTGTCGCTCCCGCTGAAATGGCGAATTACGATGCCGAGATTTTAAAATTAACGGCGGGCTGTTCGGTTATTGTTAGCGGCGATTTGGTCGCCTCGCAGGGCAAGGGCCAGAGTGTCGAAATTCAGGCCAAGCATATTGAGGTCTGTGGCTGGGTAGATGATCCTGATACCTACCCTATCGCGAAAAAGCGTCATAGCTTTGAGTATTTGCGAACGGTGGCCCATCTTCGGCCGCGCACAAATACCTTTGGCGCAGTTACACGGGTGAGAACCGTGCTTGCGAATGCGGTGCATCGCTATTTTTACGAGCGGGGCTTTCAGTGGATTAACTCCCCGCTGATTACGGCGAGTGACTGTGAAGGCGCCGGCGAGATGTTTCGTGTCAGCACCTTAGATTTAATGAACTTGCCTCGCACTGACAGCGGTGGCATCGATTTCAGCGAAGATTTTTTTGGCCGCGAAGCTTTTCTTACGGTGTCAGGGCAGTTAAATGCCGAAGCCTACTGTTTAGCTATGTCCAAGGTATACACTTTTGGGCCAACCTTTAGGGCGGAGAACTCGAATACTAGTCGCCACCTTGCCGAGTTCTGGATGGTGGAGCCTGAAATCGCCTTTGCCAATCTTGACGATGACGCTGCGTTGGCGGAAGATTTTTTGCGCTACCTGCTCTCTGAGGTATTAGAGCACTGCGAAGACGATCTCGTCTTCTTTAACCAGTTCGTGGATCAGGGCGTGTTAGCTCGTCTACAAAAAGTAGCCGACACCAGCTTCGAGCGCATGGATTATAGCGAAGCGATTAAAATACTGGAGAAGTCTGGTAAGAAGTTTGAGTTTCCGGTGCGCTGGGGAGTAGATATGCAATCCGAACACGAACGCTATTTGTGTGAAGAGCATGTTGGCGGCCCAATAATAGTGACCAATTATCCCAAAGACATAAAAGCATTTTATATGCGCATGAACGACGACGAGAAAACCGTTGCGGCGATGGATGTACTTGCGCCGGGCATTGGTGAGATTATCGGTGGCAGCCAGCGTGAGGAGCGTTTAGATGTGCTTGAGCGTCGTATGGCGGAGCAAGGCTTAGATGGCTTGGAGTGGTATCGGGATTTGCGCCGCTATGGCACGGTAGCCCATGCGGGTTTTGGTTTGGGGTTCGAACGGCTACTGAATTACATCACCGGCATGGAGAATATTCGCGATGCTATTCCCTTTCCTCGGACACCAAAACATGTCGATTATTAATGCGCCTATAGCTTGGTATATTAGCGTTAGCGCGCCTAATACTCTAAAAAATGGCCTGAGTTTCATCTGCAAGCAAATCGATCAATGTAGAGCCGGGCAAGACTTTGAGCAAATCTGGCTGCGCGTTTGGGGTGAGTGGCGATGATATTGCAAGTTTACGAAAATAGCGAAAAGTATCCGAGACGGTATTTTAAATCGTTAGGGTGTTTGATTTCTAAATAGACCTGATTACTAGTCCTCCCGGCGTTTAGTGATACTGCTTGCGGGTCTGAGTGGCTGAGCGGTGTGGTGAATAAGATTGTGACTCAGCTCTGGGCTTGATTAGCCTAGAGTTGAGTCATTCTGACTTATTTAGAAACACCGCCTAGCGTGATGACTACGCGACTAATAAGAATATCAGTTTACGTTGGAAGTCATCTAGCTCTGATGTTTTAACTTTAACCAGTTGGTCGAGTTGGAATACACTTTTATCGTTGAACAGTCGCAGCGTGTTTGCGTCGAAGCTTAATTTTTCTGGAATAGTGCGAGCTTCAACGAAGCCGCTAATCCCATTATCAAGTAATTCAACAGTAAAGCCACCGCCATTAACGTGGGCAATGCGAGCATCGTAAACCGTATCAGAGGTGTTAGCTGCTAGATATTGATACTGCAGCCATTGCTCCATTTGCTTGCTTGCTTGGCGACCGTTGCGAACAGTCTCTTGCAGTGTAGTGAGTTCGGTGTCGATGGGTAGGCTTGGGCTTTGCTTGTCGAGTTTGGCTCGAATACAGCGCTGAACTAGCAAGTCGCTATATTTACGCAGCGGCGAAGTAAACGTGGTGTAGCGTTCTAAGCCAAGTCCAAAATGCGGTTTTGGCGTTAGGCTAATATCCCCCGGCTGGAGCATGCGGGCAAAGATACTGCGCAGGGGGAGTGAAGACCCGCTGCTATCGCTGGCCTTAATAAGCGCTTTGTAGCCCAGTAGTGCGCTTACGTCGCAGTCAGTCAAGGTGGGCATTTCTTTGTTAATCACCGTACGTATATTGTCGTAGCGATCTTCGCGCAGGCCGGCATGACAAATATATACCGCCGGCGAATCTGCAAGCCATATCGCGGCGCTGCGATTGGCGCCCAACATACACTCTTCAACTAGGCGATGGGCGTCATTGCGTGCGATTTTAGTAATGCTCTCAATCTTGCGTTGCTCGTTGAGCCGGAAATGAAAGTCCGGCTGTTCCGGCATAATAATATGGTGCTCACCACGATATTTCCTCAGTGCCCCGCTCGCCGCGTATAAATCCTTTAAACCGTCGTGGTTTAAGTCCATCTCATCGTGGAGGTGGGCGTGCACATCATTGTAAGTCAACTTCGCGCGTGAGCGAATAAGCGCTTCGCTGAATTGAATGTCGCTGATCTCGCCATCAGCACTGACCTGTACGCTACATACAATTGCAGCGCGCTCTTCATTGGCCATTAATGAGCAGCTTCCCTGCGACACGGGATTTGGCAGCATGGTTTGGGTGAAGCCGGGTAAATAGACCGTGTTGGCGCGTTGCCTTGCAGCTATGTCTAGCGGGCTACCTGGGGCAATGAAGGCACCCGGATCAGCAACCGCGATATGTAAAGCCCAGCCATTATCGTTGGCTTGTGCCCAGAGGGCGTCGTCGATATCGCGGGTTTCTGCGGCGTCGATGGTGACAAAAGGAATATCGAGCAAGTCTTTGCGGGTGGCGGCGCGAATATCGTCGCCAATACTGCAGTCTTTAGGCCAGTCTCTGGGTAATTTGAATTTCCGCTGAATGTACTTGCCCTCAATACCGGCGGCGTCGGGACTGCCGATGTTCTCTAAAACTTTGACCTGAGACTTGCCATCTTTGAACGGGTGTTGGGCAACTTGACAGTAAAGGAAGTCGCCCTCGCTGCATTTTTTGCGCTGTGACGGTGGAATAAAAAGCAGCTTATTGAAGCGTGGTAAATCGGGCTCGACAAAGTGACCCTGGCCGCGAACGACGTAGCGACCTGTAAAGCAGTCTAAGGGACTTTCTATTAGCTTTTCTAGCTCAGCTTTAAACTTACCTTTGTCATCGGTAATAACCGTTATTTTAACGCGGTCACCGGGGAAAACCCGCTGCATATCATCTGGGGCGAGAAATACATCGCGGCCATCATCGAGGCGGACAAATCCAAAACGGCGCTGGCTACCGCGAACTTCGCCTTCACCTTGATCTTTAGATTCTACAATTTTGGATTTCAGCTGGTTTAGCTGCTGCAGGGCATTTTTGTCGAACATGAATCAATGTTACCTGTATTCGGGGCGCAAAAAAGGAGTGTAGGGTAGCGGAAATGTGGGACGGAGTCTCCCGATATAACCGCGATAACGGTTGACAAGTATGGTCATCGCTTTTAATAATCAAACTACGTTGTATTGTATGGACCGCGCTATTGCCGTCACACGTTCAATGCCTTCGGGCTTACAGTCCCCATATTTTTGTGCGCGACATCCACGCAGGCTCGCGATCACCGCCCTGTACTCCCCAAGATGGCGGCCTCTCCACTCTAATATCTCCCTTGTCTGGCTTCGTAAACTGGCTTTTTATGGCAGTAGCTGGTGCCAGCTCTCTTTTATCTTGTTAACAGCGAGTGTCCTATGGAAAAAGTCTATGTGCTTGATACCAATGTTTTACTACATGATCCAATGGCGATAAATGGCTTTCACGAACATCGGGTGGTGATTCCGATGACAGTGTTGGAGGAGTTGGACCACATTAAAGATCGACGCGACAAAGACGTCAGTCGCGAGGCGAGGATAGCCATCAATGCTATCGATAAAATTTTATTTAATGCCAGTTCTACGGCGATTCAGGAGGGTGTTCCAATCCCCAGTGCGCGCGGTGGCGAAGAGACCGGTAGTTTAGCTGTTTTTGCTGATCAATTAATAAACCACGACGTCCCTGCACCCTATCTTGATGGCAGTCAGCATCAGGCAAACGATAACCGCATCATCAATGTCGCACTGCATTTGCAAGTAAAAAACCCTAAGGCCTATGTGTGTTTGGTAACTAAAGACATCAATATGCGACTGAAGGCCAAGGGGTCGGGGCTTGAAAATGTTGAGGATTACCGCAAAGACCGCGTACTAGAAGATATTCAATACATGGCAAAAGGTTACGAGCATTTGTCCGGCAGTTTTTGGAGTCAAGTGGACAAGGTCGACACCCTCAGAGATAGCGGGCAGACCTTGCATGTATTGAGCCGCGAGGTGCTGCCCAAGGCGCACATCAACGAATTTCTCTACGATGATAGCGGCTTTGTTAGTATGGTGCGGTCGCTGGATGAAGAAAAATTAGAGCTGCTGGACTTAAGTCGAGACCAGCTGATGAATCAGCGTATGTGGGGCTTGAGTCCGCGTAACTTTGAGCAGGCTATGGCCTTCTTTTTGATTTCTCGGCCCCACATAGATTTGACCGTGCTGACTGGACCTGCGGGCTCGGGTAAAACCTTAATTGCCCTCGCTTACGGACTGCACGCGATTTTAGAGGAAAAGCGCTTCGACAAAATGATTGTGGCGCGGTCTACGCCACCGATGGCCGAAGATATCGGCTTCTTACCCGGCACTGAAGAGGAAAAAATGGCGCCGTGGTTGGCGGCGTTTGAAGACAATCTCGAAGTTTTACACGGCACTGATGAGTCACCTTATAGCAGTATCGAGTATGTAAAAGACAAGGCCAATATTCAGTTTAAGTCTCTGAATTTTATGCGCGGCCGCTCCTTCAATAACGCGTATATTGTCATTGACGAAGCGCAGGGACTGACCCAGTTTCAGCTTAAATCTATTATTACCCGGGTCGGGGTGAATTCCAAAATTGTGGTATTGGGCAATCTCGCCCAGATTGATAACAAATATATATCGCCATTAACCTCGGGTCTTACCTATCTTGTTGAAAAGAGTAAGAACTTTGAGCACGCGGGGGTGATACATGTGAACGGTATCGAACGTTCACGTTTAGCCGCATTTGCAGAGGAAAATTTGTAGATTCAGTTTTCGTTTTTGCAAATGGCGGTGGCAAGGCGTTTTGTGTTCTTGTCGCACAATAGAAACTTTTCCGCCTGTCAATACGGTGATCTGCGCCTGTCTCTCATCATGGCCGTGGTGTAAGTTTATGACTTAATAAACCCGTGATGGCGTTGATGAGACCATGAGATTTATCCAAGAGCAGCGTAAGGCGCATTCGGTGATTGCTGGCAATGCGCTTGGCTTGCTAACAGACATGCAAAAAGCGTCATTGCGTCGTATCGAAAATTTTGGGTGGGCGCTTAAATTTATCCGTCAGCCAAGTTTTGAGCCGCCGCTAGTGGTGGTTGAGAATTCAACGGGTGTGAGTATAGGAGTATTAGAAGAAGACGGCGGAGTCAATCTTAGTCCGCGGATTATTGTGCGCGATTAGACCTAATTAAAAAATTTGACTATCTGCTCGTCGGGATCGCGACTGGCACTATTACTCGTGAGTTTTTGTAGATACGCCTTCCACAGATCGTCCTGCTGATCACACAATTCCCGCAAATACACCCAAGAGAAAATCCCGCTGCCATGCCCATCACTAAACACTAATTGCAGTGCGTAATTGCCGACTGGAATGAGTTCAGTGATTTCTACCTTGAGCTTGCCGGTTTGCAGCGTTTCTTGACCCGCGCCGTGACCGCGCACTTCCGCAGATGGCGAGTGTACCCGAAGAAATTCGCTGTTCAGTGAAAACTGCTCGCCACTTGCGTAGCTGATCTCTAATTGTTGAGACTGCTTGCGAAATTTTATATTGGTCGGATTAGTTTGTGGCAGGGCGGTCATATCGATTTACCGGGGTCGACAAGAGTGAAGGGTAAAGAGCGATGCACACCACATAGTATGGTGTACATCGCCAAGCGTAAAGTTGTCAATTAAAGAATAAAGCGACTTAAGTCTTCGTCTTTTGCTAATTCGCCGAGTTGTTCAGAGACATATTCTGCGTCTATAGTGACCGCTTGTTTGTCACCGGGATCAAAGGAAATGGTTTCTAATAAGCGTTCCATAATCGTATGTAGGCGGCGGGCGCCAATATTCTCGGTGCGCTCGTTTACTTCCCATGCAGTTTCAGCAATACGCCGAATACCATCTTTAGTAAAGTCTATTTTCAGACCCTCGGTGGCGAGTAGTGCTTGGTATTGCTCTGTTAGTGAGGCGTATGGTTCGGTGAGAATACGCTCAAAATCTTCAGGCGTGAGAGCCGATAGCTCTACTCGAATAGGCAGGCGGCCCTGTAGCTCGGGTATTAAGTCTGAGGGTTTGCTCAGGTGAAATGCGCCAGAAGCCACAAATAAAATATGGTCAGTGCGGATGATGCCGTGCTTGGTGCCAACGGTGCAACCCTCTATTAAAGGAAGTAAATCCCGCTGCACACCTTCTCGAGAAACATCGCCGCCGCCAGCCTCTTGGCGCTTGGCAACTTTGTCAATTTCGTCAATAAAGACAATGCCCGTTTGTTCAACCGCTTCTAGAGCACGTGTTTTTAGATCTTCTTCGTTGACTAATTTGGCCGCCTCTTCATCTTGGGCCTGCTTTAACGCTGACTTTACCGTCATACGTCGGGTTTTCTTTTTTTCACTGCCGAGTTTAGAGAACATACCCTGCAGTTGGCTGGTCATCTCTTCCATACCCGGTGGAGCCATGATTTCAACGCCAAGCGGTGTTGCGTTTAGCTCGATGTCGATCTCACGTTCATCTAGCTCACCTTGACGCAGCTTTTTACGGAAAAGTTGGCGGGTATTGTCGCTGCGGTCTGCGCCACTGCTGTCGCCTCTAGCCGGCGGGAGCAGGATGTCGAGTATGCGTTCTTCGGCAGCATCGGCGGCCCGGTGCGCTACCTGCTCCATGGCTTGCTCGCGGTATAGCTTTATTGATACATCAACTAGGTCGCGAATAATGGATTCGACATCGCGACCAACATATCCAACCTCGGTAAACTTAGTGGCCTCTACTTTGATAAAGGGCGCATTAGATAGCTTAGCCAAGCGGCGGGCGATTTCCGTTTTACCGACCCCGGTGGGGCCAATCATTAAAATATTTTTGGGGGTGATTTCATCGCGCAGTGATTCTTCCAGCTGCATACGGCGCCAGCGGTTGCGCAGGGCAATCGCGACAGCGCGTTTAGCGTTGTCCTGACCGATAATGTGTTTGTCTAGTTCGTGAACAATTTCACGGGGTGTCATATTTGACATCAGATACTCCGAGGGCGCTTTGGCGCTAATATTCCAGTGATTCGATGGTGCGACTGTGGTTGGTATAAATGCAGATGTCGCCGGCAATAGTCAGGCCTTTTTCTACAATATCACCCGCACTTAATTCGGTGTTATCCATCAGCGCGCGCGCCGCCGCAGTGGCAAAGGAGCCGCCAGAGCCGATCGCAATCAGGTTGTCTTCTGGTTCGATAACGTCACCGTTGCCGCTGATGACGAGGGTAGTTTCTTTGTCAGCGACAATTAACAGCGCTTCTAACTGGCGCAATGAGCGTTCGCTACGCCATGCTTTGGCGAGTTCTACAGCCGCGCGAACTAATTTACCGGAGTGCTTTTCAAGCTGAACTTCAAATAATTCAAAGAGAGTAAAGGCGTCAGCAGTGCCGCCGGCGAACCCTGCTAGAACTTGATCTTTATAAAGGCGGCGGACTTTGCGGGCGTTGCCCTTCATAACCGTATTGCCCATGGTGACTTGGCCGTCGCCGCCGATAACGACGTGATTATTACGGCGAACGGAGAGAATTGTGGTGCCGCGAAACTGTTCCACGCGGGACTCCTTATCGTTAATAAAAGGTGGGTTTTTTAGGGGGTAGTGACATTTCATCCCTACAGTGATGTGGGGGCGCCGCTGGCTATTTCAAGGGCGCCTTGGGTGGATTGAGCTTGCTATTTTTTCTGGCGAATGACCAGGGTATCAATGCTTTCGCTGATCAGTTTGCTGCGTGCGCCGGTGAGGGTGTTGCGAGATTGAAAGGGGCCGACATACACGCGGTGCCAGCGATCGCCGTTGGCTTCAACAGATTCCACCTTAGCATCTAGGCCAAGCAGCAGGATTTGTGCTCTGCGGCGATCTGCGTCGGCGCCTTGCCGAAATGAGCCGGCCTGCAACATGTAGCGCTCGTCGCTGATGTCGGATTGATCAGCTGGAGACTTATCGATTTGCTTTACTGCGCTTGCAGATCTGGACGCGGAGCGTGGTTCGTCGGTCACGATCACTTCTCGTTCGGGCAGCACCGTAAAGAAATCAAATTTGGTGTTGGAGGTCACATTTTTACGATCTTGCTGGGCCTTTTCTTTTGCCGCAGCGGCTTTGATCTCGGCCAACTTGGCCTCGCGCTCGGGGTGTTTGCTGATGATGGTGGAATACACCATTACCGAGCAAATAATACCGGCGATAAAACCAGTACCAAACAGTACAGAGGCGGGAAACCCCCGGCGATCGGGGCTGCGAGTTGCACCACGGGTGGTTTTTTTTGGTGTTGTCATACCTTACATTTCCTCTGGGGAGGATACCCCCAGCAGTGTCAATCCATTGCGTAATACCTGCTGTACGGCGCAAGCCAGAGTAATTCGAGCATCTCGTACAGCGATTTCCTCACCCAGCATCTTGTGGGCATTGTAATAGGTGTGGAATTCACCCGCTAATTCTCGCAGATAGTGCGCGAGTGCGTGTGGTTCAAATTGCTCAGCCGCACTTTTTAGTATTTCTGGATAGCGAGATAATTTAACCAGTAAATCTTTTTCAACATCGTGACTCAGTGCTGATAATTGCTTAAGGCCAGTTTCAGCGGTCCAGGTTTCACCCTGATCGTCTAGCTTGCGTAAAATGCTGGCAACCCGCGCATGAGCATATTGAATATAGTAAACCGGATTGTCTTTGCTTTCTGACTTGGCGAGTTCTAGATCGAAGTCGGTTGCTTGATCGGCTTTACGCATGATGTAGAAAAAGCGCGCTGCATCATTGCCCACGTCTTCACGCAATTCCCGTAGAGTTACAAACGAACCCGAGCGCGTAGACATTTGCAGTTGCTGGTCTCCGCGATACAGCGACACAAACTGAACGAGCCGCACGACTAACTTGTCAGGGTCTATATTTAAGGCCTGCAAGGCAGCCTTTACGCGGGCTATATAGCCGTGATGATCTGCGCCCCAAATATTGACCACAGTGTTAAAGCCGCGCTCAAATTTATTCAGGTGATAGGCGATGTCAGAGGCGAAGTATGTAGTTTGACCGTTGTCACGTTTTACTACGCGGTCTTTGTCGTCGCCGAAGCGGGTAGACATAAACCACAGGGCGCCATTGCGCTCTTCAACAAAACCGTTCTCTTGTAGTTTGCTAATAGCGCGCTCAACTTGATCCGGTGCCTGGGTGAGGCTGCGCTCGGAAAACCACTCTTGAAATTCAATGCCAAACTCCGCCAGATCGCTGCGGATGTCACCAATAATAGCGTTTAAGCCTTTATTAAAAACAATGCTGTAATTGTCACCGAGCAGGGCTTTGGCGTTTTTGATAAAACCGTCAATGTGCTTTTCTTTGTCACCGTCGGGGCCGTCGGCGCAGACATTTATAAGGGCGTCGTTGGCGCTGTGGTGCAAAATTTTGCCATGTTCGGCAAATAGATCGCGGCCGTAGTCAGCAATGTAATCGCCCTGGTAGCCATTGCTAGGGAAACTGATTTCTTCACCGCAGGCCTGTAAGTAACGCAGCCATACGCTGGTGCCCAGAATATCCATTTGGCGGCCGGCATCATTGATATAGTATTCGCGGCAGACGTCATAGCCTGCAGCTTCGAGCATATTGGCAACACTCGCGCCGTAAGCCGCACCGCGACCGTGACCGACGTGGAGTGGGCCGGTAGGGTTGGCGGAAACAAACTCTACTTGTACCGATATATTGCGCGACGCTTGGCGACCAAAATTATCACCCTGTTCGAAAATGTCATGTAGAACCCGGAAGTTACTCTCTTCATTGATGAAGAAATTAATAAATCCAGGGCCGGCGATTTCTACTTTGACGATGTCGCTATTATCTGGCAGGGCGTCAATAATCTGCTGAGCGATAACCCGAGGGTTGGATTTTAATGGTTTTGCCAGCGTCATCGCGATATTACTGGCGAAATCGCCATGGGCCTTATCGCGGGTGTGCTCTATCTGAACGGATGCCGCCAAGTCGTCTGGCCAAGACTGAGCTGCACGTAAGGTCTGCAGGGCCTGTTCAATATATTGGGCGACTTTCTCTTTCATGGGGCGGCGGCAGCTCTTTGGTCAAAATAAGGCCGCATATTATCACCGTTTACGAAGCTCGCCGCCAGTGCTGGGGGCGCTTGCTGTGGCCTTGATTGCGCTTTAAAAGAGATCGATAGGGTCTACATCGACGGACCAGCGCAGATTTTGCGGTTTGCTTAATTGGTCTCCGATATGACAGGCGGCATGAAGCTGCCTGTGCAGCAGGCTGCGACGTTCGGCCTGTAAAATGAGTGCGGCTCTAAACCGGCCCGCTTTTCGGGTCATCGGTGCCGGCAGCGGGCCGACGATACTCCAGCTGGTATCGCCAGGGGCTAGCGAGGCTCTAATGTGTTTTAAAAACGCTTCGGCGCTCTCCAGCGAAGTTGCATCTGCGCGGATCACGGCACTGAAACTAATGGGCGGCAGTGAAAATAGTTGACGCTCGACCAGTAATTGACGGGCAAAAGGTTGATAGCCATCGTTGACTAGCGCTTGCAGTGCCGGATGCTCAGGGCAGTGGGTTTGAATATAGACGGTGCCGAGCTTGTCGGCGCGTCCGGCGCGTCCGGCGACTTGCACGAGTAGCTGGCCGCTGCGCTCTGGGCCGCGAAAGTCGGCGCTAAATAAGCCGCCATCAATATCTACAATGCCGACTAAAGTGACATCGGGGAAGTGGTGGCCTTTAGCTAGCATTTGTGTGCCCACCAAAATACAGGGCTTGCCGGTGCGAATATCATCTACCAGTGATTGCATACTGCCTTTGGCAGAGGTGGTGTCGCGGT
>JBKEFB010000017.1:0-37899 GCA_046712405.1 Zhongshania sp.
TATCTACCCACTTCAAGGTTCTTGGAGCTGGGGCGGCGGTTTCTTGTCTGAAGCAGGTTTCTCTGACTTCGCAGGTTCCGGTATTGTCCATATGACAGGTGCTTCTGCAGCACTAGCTGGTGTATTGCTGCTTGGCGCTCGTAAAGGCAAGTACGGCGAGAATGGCCAAGTTAATGCTATTCCTGGCGCGAATATGGCAATGGCAACACTAGGTACCTTCATATTGTGGTTGGGTTGGTTTGGCTTCAACGGCGGTTCAGAGCTGATGGTGTCTAACATTGAAGAGGCGAACGCAACAGCTCAGGTATTTGTTAATACCAATGCGGCGGCAAGCGGTGGTTTGATTGCTGCGATGATTGTTGCTCGTTTGTTGTTCGGCAAGACAGACTTAACGATGGTGTTGAATGGTGCGCTGGCTGGTTTGGTCGCAATTACTGCTGATCCGCTGTCTCCTGATCCAATTGTTGCTACATTAATTGGTGCTGTTGGCGGTGTGTTGGTTGTGTTTGCAATCCTTGCTCTAGATAAGGTTAAGATTGATGATCCAGTGGGCGCGATCTCAGTTCACGGTATTGTTGGCTTTTGGGGTTTAATGGCAGTGCCATTAAACAATAGCGACGCTACCTTTGGTATGCAGCTATACGGTGCTTTTGTGATCTTTGCTTGGACCTTCGTGGCCAGCCTAGTGATCTGGGGTATCTTGAAAGCAGTCATGGGTATTCGTGTAACAGAAGAGGAAGAATACGAAGGTGTCGACCTCGCTGAATGCGGTATGGAAGCTTATCCGGAATTTACTAGCAAGTAAGTCTCTTACTGTTTGGTGATTTTTAGGGCGCTCTTTGAGCGCCCTTTTTTGGTTTAAAGTAGCAGTTATGGCGCTTATTTCGCTCTAATGTTGGGATAACCTTGCTAAGTCAGTGTTGCCTGAGCTAACGTTAGCAGTAGGTAGTTATTCTTAGTTAGTTCTGGTTAATTACTGCGCTTGGTATTTTAGATGTCAGCGGTGTTCAGAATGCCTAAGGCACTCAGATTGCTTGCGATTAGGCGCTACACATTTCTCCCTTGTAAGCTGTTTCTTTCGCTCAGGAGATGTTTAAACTACCTTCGCTCCCTACAGTAATTAGAGCTTGCCTTATCATATAGAGGAAGAATCGGCGATGAAATTAGTCAGCGCGGTGATCAAACCGTTTAAGTTAGATGATGTCCGTGCGGCCTTGTCAGAAATTGGCGTACAAGGTGTGACTGTGACTGAGGTAAAAGGCTTTGGTCGGCAGAAGGGGCATACTGAGCTATATCGAGGCGCGGAGTACGTGGTCGATTTTTTACCCAAAGTAAAATTAGAGATTGCAGTGACAGATGACTTACTTGAAAAAGTGATCGACACCGTTACTAAGGCGGCGAATACCGGCAAAATTGGTGATGGTAAGATTTTTGTTACCACGCTTGAGCAGGTTATTCGTATTCGCACAGGTGAAACCGGCGAAGAAGCGATATAACAGGGCATTTATATACGAATTAGGCGGCCTCAGGCCGCCTTTTTTGTGCCCAGTATTTTTGTATATAATTCGAAAAGTGCTGACCAGATTTTCTTTAATAGTAAAAAACCGAATCATTCCCTTGTTAAAATGCCTTATATATCGGTATATCGCTTATTAAACGTGGAGTCTTTATTCTCGGGAGGTGGTCTTGTGGCCCCGTATATTGGTAGCAGCAAGAGTCAAACATCCAGTGTGCAGGCGGATGTGTCATCGCCCACCGAGCATCATTGGACGCGTTATCAATTAGCCAAAAAAACAGAGATTAATTTTATCCATGGTCTTGAGAATAGATATTTAGATACCCATATGCGTAGCAACCCAAACTATGCCGAATTAGATAACTGTCAGTCTGATATTCCGGCGATAATCCCTAGCCGCTAGTGCGAACTTAGTTGCTGGATTTTGCCTGGTAAATCTCGCCAGTCATGAAAGTGATCGTCGGCGAGGGCGTGAGGCAGCGGTGAGTCTGGCTTCATACAAGCTTGAATAGCGAGCAAGCCCAGTGCTTTGGCTCCGCTGATATCATCAATCACATGGTCACCAATGTGTATCGCCTCATCTGCACGGCAGTCAGCGATTTCCAATGCTTTTAGAAAAAGCTCAGGACTAGGCTTGGCTGCCTTTACGTGCTCGGCTTGGTAGTTGGCGCTGAAGTATTTACCTACCGCTTGTCGGCCGAGGTCGGCATTACCGTTAGTTAAGCTAATGAGCATATAGTCTTCACTGAGCCCACCAATGATGTCTTCACAGTGCGGGAAAAGCGTAATTTCTTGTCTTGCTTCAAGAAATACCGCAAAAGCTTGGCGCGCTAAATCGGCACTTTGGCTTTGATAGCCGCTGAGTGTTAACGCTTCGGTAAGGCTTGCAGTGCGCCACTGAGAGATTTGATGTTCAAGTTCAGGGTGACGGCTTAAATATTCTGCGCGGTGGTCACGGAGTGACTCTGGGCTAAAGCGCTTAGTCAGTTCAGGTGTCATATCTGACAGATAATTATAAAAAACCTGCTCCGCGTGCTCAATGACGGGTCTGCTTAGCCACAGCGTGTCGTCTAGGTCGAAACATAGTAGTTTAATTTTTTTCATATCTGAGATTTAAACCTTAAGGGGTGTGAGCTGTATACAAGTTATTATTAACACCTTAGATACGTGTGCAGCAGCAGCCTAGATGTGATTCATTAGCTGCGTGGCCAAGTATTTGCTTAGGGTAAGTATTTTACTTGGTTTTGAGACATTATAAGATGGCGAGACAATATCCACTTTATTACTGTTGATTTAGACCCTGTGGTGCAATAGTAGTACAGCAGTTATTTAGTAGACGCCTGTTCGCGGCTAAATTTTAATAAATAATAATTTATTGTAGAGGCTCGATTTATGCCAAGAACTTCGTTGCAGCCGGTAAAAAAATCGCCACCGTGGTGGCGCTCTTTACCTGATGACTTCTATTGCCAGTCTGATGGCACCGAACTTGATAGCGAGTATCCGCTAAAAGTTTACGGCACGGCGGTGATGGACCGAGTGATGCGGACAGGCTTGTCCCTGATGCTTACCGGCGCCTTGCTGCCCCAAATAATAAAACGCGATGGTTTGAACCGCGAGCGCGAATGGCTAGATTTTTATGCTGATTTAGCAGAGCAGCGCGATGTTGATAAGGTTTTTATAGCGCCTCCTAAAGTAGATGTTAGTGAACATAAGATTGGCAAGTTTGCCTATAAGCCCAAGGGTATAAAAGCGGTTGAGTTACGCTATGAAAGTCCGTTTACCCCCTTAAATCCCGCACTTACTGAAAGTTATTTAAGCTACACCCGCAACCGCACTGCCAGAGCGCAGTATTGGAGTCATCCTGATGGGCCTCGTCCAACCTTAATTTTCGTACATGGGGTGGTCGAAAGTTCATATGCCTTTAATAGTTTGTTTTTCTCGCTCAGAACCTTTTATGACAAAGGCTATGATGTGTTGCTAATGATACAGCCTTTTCATGGTGATCGTGCCGAGCGCTGGCATCCGTTTAGCGGCTATGGCTTATTCTCCGGCGGCTTCTCGCAGTTAAATGAGGGCCTGCTGCAGGCGGTGTCAGATTTAAGAGTCTTTGTAGATTATTTGTTCGAGCGCGGCGCGCCTCATGTAGGAATTAGCGGTTTAAGTTTGGGCGGGTACTTAAGTTCAGTGATGGCGGTGGTGGAGCCACGACTGGCGTTTTGTATTCCCAATTCACCGCTGGTTGCGCCGGTGGACACCGTGCGCGATTGGGTGGCTATCGGTCGTGCAATGGATATAGTTGGTAAGCGTACCGGCTTAAGCCCCTTGGACTTGAGACGGGGCATGGCAATACACAGCCCGCTTAGCTACCAACCTAGGCTCGATCCAGACCGGGTGATGATCATTGGTGGCGCGGGTGATCGCTTTACACCGCCGCGCTTCGTGCGCTTATTGCACTCCCATTGGCCAGAGTCGCATTTGCACTGGTTTCCAGGCAATCACTTGGTGCATTTGGGGCAGCAAGAATACTTGAAGCTAATGCGCCACTTTATGGACAGTCACTGTCAGAACATCAGCTATCCATAGAGGAGGGGGTGGCCGTTGACTTAAAGAAATGGCCCTTTCATAAGCTTTGGTAGAGTGCGATTTACGACGTCGGCAATATATTCTAGGAATATTGTGCCCATGCTGGACTTAAAGTACTGGGGGTCTTTGCTGGCGATGGCGACAACCCCATCAATATTGCCAGCTTTAATAGGCATCAAGGCGGCAGAGCCAATATGGTCGGCATGTTTGCCAAATAGAAAGCTTAATTCCTCACCTCGCAGCACACCGCACACTGCTTTTTTACTGCGTAATAAGTTGCCAATTTGATCTTGTGCTTGCTCGGGGCTCACCACTCTCAGGGCATTGCCGCCAACCCGATTGGGATCGGCAAATATAATCAGGCTAGCGTAATCTATATCTTTAAAGTCGCTTACTAAATGACGACAAAGGCTATTGCTGAACTCTTCGGCACGGCGCGCCTCTAAAAGCGCTAAAATTAGGGCTTTACTCTGCTCGAAGAGCATGTCGTTGCGCTGGGCATTGTCTAGCATGCTGCTTATACGTGAGCGCATGTCTATATTGCGCTCACGTAATATTTGTACCTGCCGTTCTAACAAGCTGATCGCTTTTCCCGTTTTGTGGGTGATTTTAAGTTCTGCCAGTAGATCTTCGTTATTTAGAAAGAAACCGGGATGATTGCGAAGATAACGCGCCACTTCACCTTCGCTGGGAAGTCCGTCTTTTTTCGAGATTACAGTGTCCACAAGGTATCCTATATTTGTATCTGACCTTCAAAAACCGTCGCTGCCGGTCCAGTCATAATAACGGGCTGCCCCGGGCCTTGCCAGTGAATACTTAGGTTGCCGCCGGGGAGGTGTGCGGTTACCGTTGTGTTGAGCTTGCCCTGAATGATGCCACTTACCACCGCTGCGCAGGCGCCAGTGCCACAGGCTAGAGTTTCGCCAACACCGCGTTCAAATACTCGCAGCCGTATTGTATCGCGGTCAACTATCTGCATAAACCCAACGTTGACGCGCTGGGGGAAGCGCGGGTGAGATTCGGTGACAGGGCCGAGCGTTGCTACCGGCGCGGCATCGACATCATTAACCGGGATGATGACATGGGGGTTACCCATCGACACCGCGCCAACTTGCCAAATACTGCCGTTGATATCCAAGGCGTAGTCGCTTGCCCGTTGGTCTGCTGTAAAGGGAATGCGCTTGGGATCGAGTATTGGCTCGCCCATATCGACCCGAACTTGCCGATTTTCAGTAAGTTCTAGCTCAATGATACCTGCCAGTGTTTCAACTTTGATCTTATGCTTACCGGTCATTCGCTTGTCGCGAATAAAGCGCGCAAAGCAGCGTGCGCCATTACCGCACTGTTCAACTTCACTGCCTTCGGCATTGTAAATGCGATAGCAAAAGTCGACATCAGGCTGAGTGGGAATTTCAACAGTAAGAACTTGGTCGCAGCCAATACCAAAATGGCGATCAGCTATTGTGCGAATATGGTGCGGCTTGAGCTTGAAACGCTGGGTAATAAGATCGATAACGACAAAATCATTCCCCAGGCCATGCATTTTGGTAAACCTTAATAGCATTGTAGAGCCCTGTGTTGCGCCTCACCGGTGGCGCTAAGTAACGATGCGGTCGCAATGCCATTGTATGAGAGAGTGGAAGGTAAACGCGATTGCGTTAGCATTTCTCTCAGGGCAGCACAGTTTCACCACGCATCAAGTCGGTGATAGTTTCGCGTGCGCGGATGAGGTGGCACTGATCGCCGTCAACCATGACCTCTGCCGCACGTCCTCGGCTATTGTAATTGGAACTCATAGTAAAGCCATAGGCACCGCTAGATGCTAAGGCCAGTAAATCGCCTTCTTCAATACAAAGTTCACGATCCTTAGCCAAAAAGTCGCCGGTTTCGCACACTGGGCCCACAAAATCATAGCTGCGTGAGACGCCTTCTTGACGTGGTCGCACGGCCATTAAGTCCATCCATGCGGAGTACAGTGCCGGCCGGATCATGTCGTTCATGGCGGCATCAATAATGGCGAAATTCTTGTGTTCGTTGAGCTTTAAATATTCCACGCGGGTTAGTAGCACACCGGCATTGGCGACAATAGAGCGACCGGGTTCAAACATCAGAGTCACTTTGCGATCGGCTAACTTTGCTCTAATGGCGCGAATATAATCACCGGTAAGCGGCGCAGTTTCGTCGCGATAGCGTACGCCTAAGCCGCCACCTAGGTCGAGGTGAGAGATAGTGATGTTCATACTCGCCAAGACATCAACCAACTTTAACACCCGCTCAAGGGCGTCTAGGAGTGGACTGGTGTCTATTAGCTGTGAGCCGATGTGACAATCGACGCCTTTAATTTCAATATTGGGCAGGGACGCAGCGCGGCGGTAGACCTTGGGCGCGTATTCAATGTCGACGCCAAATTTGTTGTCACGCAGGCCGGTCGAAATATAAGGGTGGGTTTTGGCGTCTACATCGGGGTTGACGCGTATTGAAATTGACGCTGTTACGCTCATAGCCTCGGCAACACTGTTCAGGCGTTCTAGCTCGGCTTCGGACTCGACGTTAAAGCAATGGATACCGACCTCTAATGCGCGCTGCATTTCTGCCGCAGTTTTACCGACCCCAGAGAATACAATGCGATCAGGTTTACCTCCTGCCGCAAGCACCCGCTCTAATTCGCCAGTAGAAACAATATCAAAGCCCGCCCCAAGGCGAGCCAATACATTCAGCACGGCAATATTAGAGTTGGCTTTTACTGCGTAGCACACTAAATGATCCTGGCCTTCCAGTGCCTTGGTATATTCTGTAAAGCGTTGTTCAATGTAGGCGCGCGAATAGACGTAGCAGGGGCTGCCAAACTCCGCAGCAATCTTACTCAGCGGCACCGACTCGGCATGAAGTTCGCCATGCACGTAATGAAAAGGAGACATAAAAGCTTACTCTGCAGGCGACGTCGTCGCCGTATTGGTGTTGGTTTGCGGGCTTGGCTTGGGGTTTGTCGCTATGTCGGCACCGCTACTGTCTTCATTAGCGTTTATACCGCCGCCTTCAGCCGTGAGCATAAGCGGGCCAGTTTGGCCGCATGCGCCTAACAGAACTGCGCTGCACAATGCGAAAGTGCGAATGTTAACCATAACAATGCCCCGAAATTAACGTAGTTATACATTATACCTAGCTGACGCACCAAGCCCAATGCCCTTGTTCTACTGCAGATTGATTCGAGGCTTAGTATACTGCTGCCACGAATCCAAACTTAAGCCTAATAGTGGGTGCCACAAATGAATGAAGTCGAATTCAACGATAATATTGATGAATTATATACCACCATCGAAGATGCCATTGATGAGCTAGAGGCTGACGTAGACTGCGTAATTAGTGGCGGCGTGCTCACTCTGCAATGTCCAGACGGCAGCGCCTTAATATTTAGTCGTCAGAGCGTCAGTAAAGAACTTTGGTTAGCCGCGCGCTCGGGTGGGTTTCACTACAGCTGGCAAAATGAAGAGTGGTACTGCGCGCGAACGGAGCAAACCTTGGCGGAAATGCTGGATGAAATGGGCCGCGAACAAATTGGTGAGGCATTAATAATTAATTGATCGGGCTTGATGTTGAATGATTAAGTTCTTTAATCATTCAAGCGAGGAATCATTGAATTTACCTAGCTCCCAGACTTGACGATAGTCTAGTTCGAGGCCGTGCTAGAGTCTGTAAAAACCCTTTTAACGCCGACTTCACCCGGTATTTGCGCCGAATCTTTTAAAAACTCGCGTCATACTCGACTACGATCGGGTATCCAAATAAGCGAAGCGAGGGCTTTAAATAAAGTACTCCCCGCAAATTGCCCCTTCAGTGCGCCAACACGGAGGTATTTAATATTTTCTCAATATACTGTTTATAGGGCATACACACGCAGGTTTTCGGCGGCAGTATAATAGCTAAGATCGATTCGATGTAGTCATCAATCCCGCAGGGCGCACCTAGGCTGTTATAGCCGGATGAGATGGGGTGATTGAGATGAATTAGCAGTGGCAGTTAGCCAAGGATATCTGCTGTCGGGGGAGCAGTGCGAATCAGGCGCTCGTGATTTAGGCTTCAAAAACACTCACCAACCAGCTTCCGCCCAGTGTGCCTAATGCCTCCATCTAACAATGGCTTGTGAGGATAATTGTGGTTGGACGTATCCGCCACACTATGTCATTCGATATAGCGCTAGAACCACGTTACCGGCAATAACGATCTGTTGTCATGTGCGGTACTGCCCCAGTCTATGCTGCTTCTATCACTGAACTATAGTTTGCGCGCATGGCGGTGTTATTCACACCGAGTGAGTATTAGATGCCCCTGACGATCTACCCGAGCCTGCCACTGTATTTCTAGCCACAGGGTGGCAATCGCATCGCTAATTAGGGCCGGACCATGAATCACTTGATCGCAATTAAGCTGATGTCGCTCGTAGCGCGGTATATTGGCTAGTGTTTGCGAGTTATTTTTGCTGTCAGCGATCATCACGGTTTGCGTTGCTACTGCCGAGGCAGGCGGACCTTCAGCAATGTCCGGTAGTGTGATGGACAGCGTCTCTGCTCGTAAAGCCTGGCGAATATTAATGAGCTGGACGGGGATTGCCAGCTCGTGCCCATAGAGTTCGCGGTGAGCGCGATGAAACGCATGTTGAAGACTATGGAAATCGTCCCGCCATGCGAGATTAAGCGTATAGGACTGTCCAAGGTAGCAAAGGTCGACGCTGGGGTGGGCAGTAATTTGACCGGGACTGATGCCCTCTGCCAGTAACTGCTGGTGGCCGGTGTCGGCCAGTTTGCCTAAGGCGCCGCGTAAATAGGCCGCATCGGTTTCGGCTAGACCGGTGTTGATCGTGCGGGAAAGTTGCCGCTCTCTTGGCGCCAACAGCATGCCCAGGGCTGAAAATACCCCCGCGTAGTTGGGTACAATAATTTCTTGGCAGTTCAGGGCATTGGCCAGCGCACAAATATGAAGGCCGCCCGCGCCACCAAAACAACATAAGCTAAAATCTGCAGGATCATGGCCGCGTTGCACTGAGATTACTCGCAGCGCGCGCACCATATGTTCATTGGCGATATCGATAATCCCTTCGGCGGTGCTTTCAATGCTGACGCCGAGTGTTTTAGCGAGCTCGCCGACAGCTGCTCTTGCCGCATCGCAGTTTATTGGCATGGCGCCGCCCAGACGCGCGCTGGCGGGCAGCCGACCCAGCACCACGTTGGCATCAGTGACGGTAGGTTTTGTACCTCCTTTGTTGTAGCAGGCAGGGCCGGGATGAGCGCCTGCAGATTCTGGTCCTACTCGGAGCATGCCGCCCTCGTCGAGGTAGGCGATAGAGCCGCCACCCGCGCCGATGGTATGCATATCAACCATCGGTACCGCCACCGGATACGGTCCAATATGACCTTCGTTAGTCAGCTTTATATCGCCATTGATCAAGGCCACATCGCTTGAGGTGCCGCCCATATCAAACGTCATTAGTTTGGGCCGATGCAATATTTGGCCAAGGTGCTTGGCGGCGGCTAAACCGCCTGCGGGACCAGAGAGCAATAAGTTCACGGCGCGGTCGGCGGCACTGGCGGCGTCGGTGGTGCCGCCAGAAGATTGCATGACAGCAATCGGCGTGGTTTTTAAGGCATCCTGTAAATCCCCTAAATAATTCGCTACCTTGGGGCCTAGCCACGCGTTAAGCCACGTTGCCATCCCGCGTTCATATTCCTTGTATTCGGGTAAAACTTCTGAAGATCGCGAAACAAAAATACCATCTGGAATACACTCAGCAATGGTCTTCTCAAATTGTGCGTCCATAAATGAAAATAATAAATTGATCGCTACAGATTCAGGTTTAAGGTCTTTTAGCTTTGCGTGCAGGGCGTTTAAATCATCTTGCGTTAGCGATTCAACAACCTTGCCATCGGCTCCTAAGCGGCCGCCGGTTTCCAAGCAAAGAGATGGAGGAATCGGAATCGCCTTGGCATTGGGTCTAAGTTCATATAATGCTTCTCGGGTTTGGCGGCCGATAGTTAACATATCAGCAAAACCGCGATTGGTAATAAAAACTGTTTTTGCACCCTTTCCCTCTAACGCTGCGTTTGTCGCCACGGTGGAACCGTGCACCACCACCAGTCGGCCATTAGTAACCAAGTTCTGTAAACCCAACTCGCGAATACCGTTTAAAATAGCCAGTTCCGGATTGACTGGGGTGGAGGGGCATTTAAAACAGCGGATTTGCTGATCTTGAAACAACACAAAATCAGTAAACGTGCCGCCGGTATCGACACCTAGATAAGCAAGTGGGGCAAAATTGGACATAGCAAACTCAAAAAAAAGACCGTGCGCTATTGTCGCTAGTCAGTCGCTGTTTGTCATTGCCTGAAAACAAAGGCACTCGATTTGCTCACATGAACCCCCGGTCAGAGTCGGCGATGGCGATGATTGAAGTTATGAGCGCTTTGCGGTCTCTCGCTACTGCCTAAGCCGCATTGATCCTCAACTTGATTAAGGATCCATAGGCCTCGGGTTTAGAACAAGGCTGCACTCAATAAATACTAAAGATATTGGCTTTACTTATCCGGATGTCAGAGGGGGAAGGTCATAAAGCGGCGTGCATAAAACTGCTAATTACGAAACATACTCGGCTGAGATACAATCCCTGTCCAGTGTTAAACGTGGTGGAGATCTGTGCCTGAATTACCTGAAGTTGAAACCGTAAAGCGCGGCATTGCACCGCATCTCCTTAAACGATGTTTTCAAAAAGTCACTGTCAGAGACCATCGCCTGCGCTGGCCGGTCGATCCTAATTTAGCGGATCATTTGCTGGGCCATGAGATTCTCAGCGTAGAGCGCCGCGCAAAATACGTTCTGGTGCGTTTAGTCACCGGATATTTGGTAATACATCTAGGTATGTCGGGTCGCCTGTACTTTGTAACCGCCGACATGCCGGTCGCCAAGCACGACCATCTCGACTGGCAACTAAGTGATGGCCAGATATTGCGCTACACCGACCCACGACGGTTTGGCGCGGTGATTTGGATCGCGGGTGATGACGTATCAGCACATAAATTATTTGTCTCACTTGGGCCTGAGCCTCTGCAGGAAGAATTTGATGCCGCCTACCTTTTTAAACGTTCAAGAAAACGTAAAGTGCCGATAAAGAGCTTTCTGATGAATGCCCATGTCGTGGTAGGGGTGGGGAATATCTATGCTAATGAAGCACTGTTTATGGCGGGCATATCACCCATGCGGGAGGCCGGCAGTATTAGCCTCGCCCGCTATACCCGTTTAGTGAGCGAGATAAAACAGGTGCTCGAAAAAGCGATAGCGCAAGGCGGCACAACGCTAAAAGACTTTGTGGGCGGGGATGGCAAGCCGGGATACTTTAAGCAAGAACTGCAAGTCTACGGTCGCGGCGGTAAGGCCTGCAATAGCTGCGAAAGAGTACTCCAGGAAATTCGAATGTCGCAGCGTACAACCGTGTTTTGTAAAAGCTGCCAGCGGTAGATAATTGGATGTCGACGTAATGAGTTTATTTGGCGACTACGATCTGAAATCCGAGTTATTGCCGGCCAGCTAAGGACTGATTAAAAACTACCGTCGTACCCGACCCCGATAAGCGCAGGGAATGCTTTAGAGTCGCTCTACAAAGCATAGAATCAAAACCCTAGCGCTTGCCCCTCTCTGCGAGGATCAGCGGCACCCTCTAAACCGGAATCTTTAATCATAATTCCATGTAAGCCGCTGGTTTGATCGCGCTCTGTAAATTGATGGCCGCGCTGTTGTAGTGCCTTTTTTACTTCTTCAGAAAAGCGTCCGGTCTCTAACTCGGTAGTATCGCCCATGGCAATGACATGGCCTGCACTTATTGCGTGGGCAATATCTTTGCCTTCAGCGAGAATGCGATAAAGACTAGCGGCGACATAGTCAATAATACGTGCACCACCTGGCGAGCCAATGGTTAGCAGAGGCTTGCCATCTTTAAACACAATGATGGGGGACATCGAGGAGCGTGGGCGTTTTCCGGCCTGAATACGGTTGGCAATTTTACTGCTACTCGCGTTCGCAGGGGTAAAAGAGAAATCAGTGAGCTGATTGTTCAACAAAAAACCATCGACGAATATACGGGAACCGAATGCGGTTTCAATACTAGTGGTCATGCTCAGCACATTGCCATCGGCGTCAACAATACTGAAATGGCTGGTAGAGGGAAGCTCGGGTGACGCACTCCTTATCCGAGTTGGCGCAGCGGGAGGTTTCCCAGCGGCTGCGCTCAAGGTGCGTTTCTTCGGATCAATAAGGCTGGCACGTTGCATCAAATAATGTGTGTCAACAAGTCCGGCAGTGGGTACATCTACAAAATCCGGATCGGCGACATAGGTATTGCGATCTGCAAAGGCGAGCCGAGATGCCTCGATAAAAGTATGTATAAAATCAATCTCATTAAAAGTGGGACTATACTTTTCTGCGGCCTCAATCATTTTTAAAATGGCAATAACCGTGGTGCCGCCTGATGAGGGTGGCGGCGCGCCACAAACCTTATAGACTTGGAACGTGGCGCATACCGCTGACCGCTGTTTGGCTTGATAGCTTGCTAAGTCTGTCGCACTTAGGAGACCTGTGCGGTTGGGATCAGATTTAACCGCCCTCACAATATTCTTCGCGATAGCACCTTTGTAAAAAGCAGAACTCCCCTGAGTTGCGATTTTTCTTAAAGCCGACGCGTATGCCGGATTTTTCAGTCGCGTGCCTATCGCTTTTGGTGTGTTCTCATCGATAAAGAAATACGCACTAATGGCAGGGTTAATTGCCACCTTTGGCATTTTTTCCAATAAAGTATATAGGCGAGGTGAGATTAAAAAACCCTTGCTGGCAAGGGCGATTGCAGGATCAAATAATTTAGCCCAAGGCAATTCCCCAGATTGCTTATGCGCCGCTTCAAGCATGGCAACAACGCCGGGTACACCCACCGAGTGTCCGCCAATAACGGCGTCAAAGAAACTCATCACGCTGCCATCAGTCGTTAAAAAGTGATTTTCATTAACCGCTTTTGGCGCGGTTTCGCGTCCATCCCAGCTAATGAGTTTTTGCTTTTTGGCATCCCAATACAGCATGAATGCACCGCCACCTATACCCGAGGACTGCGGCTCAACAAGACCAAGTACTAATTGCGCTGCTATGCCCGCGTCGATAGCTGAGCCTCCCGCGCGCAATATTTTTTCCGCAGTGAAGGTGGCATAAGGATTGGCGGTAACTGCCATCGCAGCTTCGGCATTGACGCTGCTGGTATCCCTAAATCCACTCGCGGCCTCGGGAACAATCACCGGGTCGCTGGCGTTGGTCGCAGAACTTATCGCAGTAAATAAAATGATAGCGGTAACTGAACGACGTGATTTCTTATAAAACATAGGCATGACAACGTTTGAAGAAAATAAGATCAACGATAGATTGCCACGCTGCAAGAGAAATCGCAAAGGAGAGACTTCTGAAAAAAACAGTCATCCCCGTCCCCGATCGGAGATTCATGTGAGCGCAAGCGAATGCCCTTGATGTTAACGATGCAGGACCTAGCTCGAAACTGCGTAACTATCGATCCCAATCAAGTTGCGGATGACTGACAAAATTATTGAGTTTTTAAATTCGGGTAGATAGCGTCTTTCACGATCTCGGTGTCAATGCTCACCACCGGCAAAGCAATCATCTCGCCGCGCCTGCTGCCTATGACGGGATTTCTGCGTACGATTAATAATGCCTTTCCGAAGTTTGGGGTCGGGTAAACAGGAGCCGCCCACAAGCCGCCCCTTCCTTTTCCAAAGGAAGGGGCGGGGAGGATTCATGAATTGTAATTCAATTCCCCTCTGTTAAGGGAGAAGCCGTTTAGTTAGCGGCTAAACTAACTGGCTGAAACTGGCGCTGAGCCTGAAACGGTTTCCGAGGGCTGCCAGTCCTTAAGCATCTTTTGCACCTTGCCGAATTCGCGGAAGCCCACCATCGCACCCGTGGTAAGCAGGCCAGCAATCAAGGCGCCGCCAACGCCAGCAGTAACCATATCCTGACCGGTCATATACAGGCCTTTGACCGGCGACACTGGATGCAGCCAGTCTTGGTCAAAGCGACCCGGGTTATGATCTAGGCCATAGATTTCACCGCGGTCGTAAAGATGGAACCACTCGGTAGATAAGGGCGTTGCCAACTCGTAAAAATCGAGTGCGCCTTCGAGCTGCGGCATTTGCTTATACAGAGCTTGCAGCATGCGCTGAGCGAACTTCTCTTTGAAGGTTTCGTAATCTTCGCCGCGTTGTTGCCAAGTACTGTCGCGCCATTTCTCAAACAACTCGTACTTGGCCATAGTAATGACCTGCACCGTACTCTTGCCTGGATAATGCTCGTCCCACTCCGGATCTTTAGCCGACGGGAAGGACACATAGAGCAGCGGGAACTCGGCATCCGCATCAGCAGAAAAACGGGCCACATTGCCCTCGTGATCAGCTGATGGGTAAATCCACAAATTGGTCTTGGGCAGCTCTAGTTCTTTAGCATCGCCCTTAAAGCCCAGAAACAGGCAGAGACTGGAGCCCGAAGGCTTAACCGTCGCCAACTTTTCCGCGTACTTGTGTTTCTTGCGCTGCACTTCTGGTAACAGTTTTCCGTAGGTCAGTCGCGCACCCACCGAGCTCACGATCTTATTGGCACGCAGCACGTCGCCATTTTCCATGCGCACGCCACAAGCCTTGCCATTTTCGACAACGATCTCGTCGACCTTGGCATAGGTAAACACCTCGCCACCACTGGCTTGGATAATCGGAATAATGGTTTCGGAAATTTTCCAGGAACCACCGACTGGATAGTTACCGCCGCTGAAATAATGCTTAACCACTGAGGCATGCATGAGGAAAGTGGCCTCTGCTGGCACCATGCCGTAGTCACCCCATTGACCGGTAAGTACGCCGATCAATTCCTGATCCTGTGTCAGCCCTTCCAATACCTCACGCACGGTCATGGTGGCCTCTTTCGGCACCATGAAGCGGCGTACGGCCCGATGCATCTTGCCGATAGTGGGCGTGGTTGCCTGACCAAAAAAGAAATTGCGCATGGACTGCGAACAGCGATCTACAACGCGCACATACTCGTCGATGGCCCGGGCTTCTGCTGGAAAGCGCGCCTTCAGGTCGGCCTTGAAGGATTCCCGACCAGACCGGAAATCGTAAGTGCGATCATCAATGATGATGCGATCGTAGCAATCATCCATCGGCGCCCATTTGAGCTGCCCGTCGCTGATCACATCGAAGATACGGCGTAGCGGCGAATGCGGCTTATGCACGTCGCCGATGTAATGCACACCAACGTCCCATTCATAGCCGCCATTTTCATAGCTATGCGTAAAGCCACCGGCTGTGTAGTGCTGCTCCAGTACGCAGACCTTCTTGCCCAGTTTGGAAAGCAGCGCGGCATTGGTTAAGCCACCTATGCCCGAGCCAATCACAATCACGTCATAATCGTCTGCAGCACGGCCTGTGCGATAGCGGCGTCCGGTAAGTTTCATGGCATTTTCTCGTCTTTTATATGCAATAGATTGCATATGTATAGCGCATTCGGCATTTATATGCAATAGTTTGCATATGAGCCTCAAGCACGCCATTCTAGTTTTACTCGACCGCGAACCCGGTAGCGGCTACGACCTTACTCAACGATTTAACTCGGGTATTGGTCATTTCTGGCAAGCCAGTCACCAGCAAATCTATCAGCAACTCAAGCAGCTGGATGGCGAAAAATATGTGCGCTTCAAGACCCTGTCTCAGGATGGCAAACCCGATCGCAAGCTCTACGACATAACCGCTAACGGTCGCAAAGCGCTAAAGGCATGGCTGCATATCGTAGACAAGCCGCCCGTAGTACGTGATGCACTATTGATTAAAATCTTTGCCGCGAGCGAAGCAGATTACCCGGTCCTTATCCAGGAACTTGATCGGCATATCGTCCTGCACCAGGCGGTGCTAAGCAACCATCAAGGCATTGAGGCGGAATTCTTCAAACTACCCAAGGGCCAACAGAAGAAGCATCGCCTGCCCTATCTCACATTAAGACGTGGCATTCGTTATGAACGCGAATGGATTGAATGGTTGGCAGAGACCAAAGCACTGATCACGGATAATAATTTCCCCATGAAACCCGCCTAGGCCGTACAGAGAGGCTAGGATTATTTAGCTACTCGCCTTAGCCAACGCGGAAAATGCAGACGACGCTCCGACCAAGGCCCAACCGCCATCGACCGGCAGAATCACTCCACTTATTTAACTCGCCAACGGCGATGACAGAAACAGCGCGGCATTGGCAATATCCTGCATCTGCCCGAAGCGACCCAAAGGCACGCTATCGGTAATACCGCCCTTGATCTTAGCCGCAGGGGCGAGGCGGCGTATGCCTTCCGTACCCTCAATCGGCCCAGGATAAATGGAGTTCACCCGCAGCCTAGCGCCACCCCATTCCAGCGCCAACACACGCTTCAGCATGTCCACGCCTGACGTGGCTGCACAAATATGTGCCTGCAGCTCCATCGGCAAAAATGCCTGCGGTGCTGAGATATTAATGACCGAGCAACCCGGCTTACGCAGCATGGGATATGCCGCTCGCAGCACATGGAAACTGCCTCGCAGGTCGATGTCGATCACTGACTGAAAGCCATTGGGCGAAATCGCCAGCGCTGGCGCGGGAAAATTGCCTGCCGCGCCGGAAATTAGCACATCGAAATCACCCCTGGCCTCATGCACCTACTGCAAGGGTAATCATGGACATCCGCGGCATAGCTCATGGCTTCAACGCTATACCCACGTATACGGTCGATAGCGGCTTCTACCTTGTCGTGATTTACAAAATACTAAAATAAAGGTCTTCCCACTTTGGGTTCTCGGCCTTAATAAGCTGCATTTTCCAAGCTCGATTCCAGCGCTTTAACAGACGTTCTCTACAAATAGCGCTGGACATATCGTCGTACTGCTCGAAATGCACCAGTGTATGCATGCCATATTCAGCACAAAAGCCGTCAACAAGATCATTTCTATGTTGCCAAACACGCTGAGATAAGTTGCTTGTTGATCCTATATAAAGGGTGTTGTGTGGCTTACAGGCGAGAATATAGACACTGGGAGAAATCATGAGTAACCATCCTTGGCAACGTAATTTTAATTATTGAGCTAACCGAAGGCGATTAACTTTTGGTGCTTTTCCTATAACTGCTCTTCGGTTTCCATAAATACGTGCTCGAAGGTAGTCCATTCTACAGGACAAATCGGCTGTCATTGTTATTTGTCAGCGTGTCCCACGCATTTTGGGTGTCGATTGAGGTCGTTTTCGTAAATACTGTCACCCTGAAAACAGCCCTATTGGGGCATTCGGGTTCACAGGCATCCAGTTAATGAACTCGTCAGTGCCATGGCATACTTATTTGCGTGGCGGAAAGCGGGCGTTCAGGGCCTTGCTAACATTATCTGGTACAAAGCGAGATACATCGCCACCCATGCTGGCAATTTCGCGCAACAGGGAGGAAGAAACATAAGAAAGTGATTCGCCTGGAGTGAGAAACACCGTTTCAATGCCGGGCGCGAGTGAACGATTCATATTTGCGAGTTGTAACTCATATTCGTAATCCGCCACCGTGCGTACCCCTCGCAGGATAATTTTGCAGTTCTGCGCCTTGGCCAACTCAACGGTTAAACCCGTAAAACTGCACACCTCGATGTTCGGCACATGCGCCAATGCCTCGCTACAAAGAGCCATGCGCTCCTTAAGTGCGAACATGGGCTGTTTCTTTTCGCTATTTGCAACCGCAATCACCACGGTATCAAACAACTTACAAGCGCGCTCCACCAAATCGATATGGCCGCGTGTGATCGGGTCAAACGTGCCGGGATAAACAATACGTTTCATAAATCACCGCTGAGTCTATGGGCTAGAAATGGTAGCGAAAATAGGCGGGGGTAACAAGGTGATACTGATTGCAAAGCGATATGACTAATCTCGCAAACAAATTAAATGCCCGGCAGCTCCTGGCCTTACCGAAGATCCCTGTGGGCAAAGTGAATGCCTGTGATCTTGTGGAGACAGGTAACAACTTAAACCAAAAGACCAGCAATTAACTTGCAGAAGAAAAGCAGAACGCTCAATCAATGTTAAACAAGAAGGAATATCAACGGACACCCAGCGCTACGCTGTGTATCCGTTAGCAAATACGGCCTTACGACTTATCTGATTAATACTCGTATTGGTAGTACCCGCAACCATAACCACAGGCACGGCGTTCAATACAACGCATTTAACCGTAATACCGTTTTGTTCAAAGCGCTGCTTAGTAACTTCTGGGGTTAAGGCCAAACCGCGTAACAATCATGGTTACGCCACAATGGCGGCCTACAATCGCAGCATCGGTCACTGCCATGATTGGCGGCGTATCAATAATAACTAAATCATACTGACCGTTTCTAATAGCTCAGTTAAGCCTTTACTGCACAAGCAGTTCAGAGGGGTTTGGCGGAATAGCACCTCGGGGTAATAAAAATAGATCATTAATTTGGCGTGGCTTAATCGCTTTTTCTAAGTCCACGCGCTTGTTCAATACGTCTGATACGCCATCCTCTGGGCTCATATCAAACATCTTGTGCATATAGCTTTTGCGCAAATCCATATCGATAAGCAGCACGCGTTGGCCTGCCTGGGCTATAACCGCAGCCAAGTTATCTGACACAAACGATTTGCCCACGTTGGGGCTTGGGCCAGAAATCATCATGATGTTGTTATTACTGGCGTCCGGCATGGCGAAGTTTAAGCTGGTGCGCAGGCTACGTAATGCCTCAATAGTGTTATCGGTAGGATTGCGATTCGCCAGCAAAGCAGTTGGGTGTTGGTTTTTTACTTTTCTTAGATGTCGTGCGGATCGGCGACTACCAAAGTCTAATTTACGGTGATCATCAGGCAGCGAAATAGACGCGTAAACCGGTAAATCAATCGCTTCTAGGTCATCCGGTTTTCAATGCCTCGATTCAGCGATGCTCCTTCAAGCACAAAAACTACACCTAAAAATTCACCGAGGAGCGAAGCAATAACTGCGATAAGCGTTTTCTTAGGCTGAATTGGCGCTTCAACATTCACAGCCGCATCATCAATAATACGGACGTTGCCAGCACGGATAATATCTAGCTCTTGAATATTGTTTAGTATTTGGGTGTAAATTTCGGTGCCCACTTTTAGGTCGCTCTTTAAGCCTAGTAACTCCTGCTGAGTAGTAGGCAAGCTTATAACACGTTCGTTGAACTCTTATTCTCTCGCGCTGCTGTGTCATTTGCTCGCGTCACGACTGATAGGCTGGGTGATCTCGAATATAAAGTCGGTCGAATTCAGCTTTTTTAACTGAAGCTTAGCAATACCAGGCTCAATATCGACAATCCGTTTCAGTGAATTCTCTACTTCAGCGCCGATATTCACTGCGCCGGCTTCAACTTGATACGCATTGAATTTACTTTCCGCTTACTCTAGACCCTTCCGAGTAGAAGGAAGCTGCTCCTTCAGAAAAACTAGGCTTTTTGCAGCTTTTGCTGACTGCCGCTCAATATATTGGCAAAGGTACGTTTTTGCAATTATGGTAAGAATATCTTCGGCGTAGCTTAATACTTTATCTTCAAGTGATAAGGTAATGATGCTGGAGTCTTTGCCGCGGTCAGTGGCATCAAGCGAGGCCTGCAGTATAATTATTGCGCTGAGTCGGCGCTTGCGTTTAATGCTGAATTCCTCATTCTTTCTTGCTTCTGGCGTGCCTATGTAAAATGAATAGCCCGAGGCAGTTGCTGTCGCACCTTGCTGGTCACTTAGAATTTCATTGCCAGCAAAGAAAATAGACTATACGCATCATTACCGTGTGATAGGATCGTTCGTTTAACAATGAAGCTCTACGAAGGAACGTTGAATTCAGATATTTCGATATTTTCGCCGCCCCAAGCGTAGCTTTTAAATCCAAATAATGATGAGCTAAATTCATTGTTGGTGCCTTTATAGCTGCGTGCAACTGCATCGTCAATAATGGGAAAATAGTTGGGTGCAACTATTATATCTAAATTGGGATCGTCGACCGCGGTACCGATTATTTTTCGACTTTTAAGTAATTCAATTTCAGTTGTAGCGGCTGATTCACCACCAAATATTCTAGGCACATCGCTCATGCCTGGCGGGCGAATCCAGAAAAATGAAACTTTAGATGATGTGTTTGTGCGGCTGACCAAGGCAGAGCTAACAGTTGGTGAGCTGAGATCTACCGTTCAGTGGCTCGGTGCTTACGAGTATTTTTATGATGATTATGTTTTTGGCGAAGGAATCTCTATCCATTATATTGTCTTGGCGTATCAGATAGTTGTTGATATTAGAGAACTGAATTTACCGACGGCACAACACAGTAAATATCGGTGGATGACTAAACATGAAATTGGTGATGCTGACTTGGTATACCAATACAACAAGGATTATTTTATATGAGCACGAAATTTCAAGCTGTTGTAATGGCGGGTGGGAGTGGAAGCAGGCTATGGCCATCTAGTCGAGGTCTATTTCCCAAACAGTTTTTATCAATTGCGGGCGAAGAAACAATGTTACAGGCAACATTGTCTCGTGTTTCCGGCATATTAGATTGCAGTACATCGGTTATTTGTAATGAGGAGCATAGATTCATTGTTGCTCAGCAATCTCAGCAGTCTAAGCATAAATTAACTTCAATTATTCTAGAGCCGGTAGGCCGTAATACTGCGCCAGCGGTTGCTCTTGCCGCATTCGAGGCGATGGAATCTACTGGGGGCACCTCTTCTGCTCCTTTATTGTTAGTCATGGCCGCCGATCATGTGATTGAGGATGTTGCAGCTTTCGTTCAAGCTGTTGGCGTTGCGAAGGTACAAGCTGAAGGCGGGAAAATTGTAACCTTTGGCATCGTGCCTCAGTTAGCTCATACAGGTTACGGTTATATTCAGCGCGGGGACGAGTGTGGTAAGGATTCATTTTCAGTTTCTCGGTTTGTAGAAAAGCCTGATGTTCAAACAGCTCAGGCTTATTTAGAGGACGGCGACTATTATTGGAACAGTGGGATGTTTTTGTTCGCCGCTGACGTTTATTTAGCTGAGTTAAAAGCTTTTCGACCAGATATATATGAAGCGTGTGAAAAAGCGTATTTAGGTAAATCTCGTGATGTAGATTTTTTGCGGGTAGAGTCGGAGCCTTTCAAAGCTTGTCCTGATGAATCGATTGACTATGCGGTAATGGAAAACACAGAAAAAGCAGTTGTTGTGCCCTTGTCTGCTGGTTGGAGTGATGTAGGAGCATGGTCGTCACTTTGGGATATTGGCGAGAAAGATGCTAAAGGCAATGTGAGTAGCGGCGATGTGTTGAGCCATAATACGTCTAACTCTTATATCCGTGCAGAACATCGTTTAGTGGCGACAGTTGGTTTAGATAATATTGTTGTTGTAGAAACGAGCGATGCGGTTTTAGTCGCGGCCAAAGATCAAGTCCAAGATGTTAAAAAGATTGTAGCGTTATTGAAGGCGCAAGGTCGTAGTGAAGTCATGCAGCATCGTCACGTTTATCGACCTTGGGGTGTTTACGATTCAGTCGATAATGGCGAGCGTTATCAGGTTAAGCGGATTACCGTAAAGCCGGGCGCAAAGCTTTCAGTGCAAATGCATCACCATCGAGCTGAGCATTGGATTGTCGTTTCAGGTACAGCGAAGGTTACTAACGGCGATAAAGAGCTAATGCTGACGGAAAATCAGTCGACATATATTCCGGTAGGGATTGTGCATGCATTGGAAAATCCCGGCGTAATCCCGCTGGAATTAATCGAAGTGCAGTCGGGCTCGTATTTGGGCGAAGACGATATAGTTCGTTTTGAAGATCGGTATGGGCGGGTGCCGAAGGCTTGAGATATATGGATCCTCAATCGAGTTGAGAATGACAGAATGAGTGGGCGGCCAGAAAAATTGCCGTTATACCCGACTCGCAGTGCGCTAGTTTATATCCCGTCATATCTCACCCCGGTCAGTATCCATGCGTTCGGTCATAATACTTTTGTTTTTCAACGACCCGCCTTTTTCACGTGCTAGAATCTGTCCCCTAAACATAATTTGATTTGCGAGACTGTTTTATGAAGGTCACGGTTTTCGGTATTGGCTACGTTGGCCTCGTTCAGGCGGCAGTTTTGGCTGAGGTAGGGCACGACGTTGTTTGTGTTGATGTAAATGTTGAGCGGGTCGAGAATTTAAAGAACGGCATTATTCCGATTTATGAGCCGGGTCTAACGCCCTTGGTGCAGCGAAATTTTGACGCAGGCCGTTTGCAGTTTACAACTGATGCTGAGCTAGGTGTGAAGCACGGTCGCATTCAGTTTATTGCGGTGGGAACGCCACCCGACGAAGACGGCTCTGCGGATTTGCAGTATGTATTGGCGGTGGCGAAGACGATTGCGACGTATATGGAGTCGCCCAAGATTATTGTGGATAAATCTACAGTGCCGGTGGGTACCGCAGATAAGGTTAGTGATTGCCTTAGTGCTATATTGAAGGAGCGAGGGCTTGATCTTGGTTTTGATGTTGTGTCTAACCCGGAATTCTTGAAGGAGGGTGCTGCGGTTGCGGATTGTCAGCGACCTGATCGGATTGTTATTGGTACAGATAGTCCGGCGGTCGAAAGTAAAATGCGCGAGTTGTACGCCCCCTTTAATCGCAACCATGAAAAGTTGATTGTGATGGATGTGCGTTCTGCAGAGCTGACCAAGTATGCGGCCAACTGTATGTTGGCGACCAAGATTAGCTTCATGAATGAGATAGCTAATTTGGCAGAAAAGTTGGGCGCGGATATTGAAAAAGTGCGTCAGGGGATTGGTTCTGATCCGAGGATTGGTTACCACTTCATTTATCCCGGTTGTGGCTATGGCGGCTCGTGTTTTCCCAAAGACGTTCAGGCCTTGGTGCGTGCCGCTGAGAAGATCGGTTATGTGCCAGAGTTACTGAAATCTGTCGAGGCAGTGAATAGCCGTCAAAAGGAAAAGTTATTTGCGCATATTCAGGCATATTTTGGCGGTGATTTACTTGGTAAACGAATAGCGCTTTGGGGTTTGTCGTTTAAGCCTAATACTGACGACATGCGTGATGCTTCAAGTCGGGTGCTGATGGATAGTTTGTGGGCTGCGGGTGCGGTGGTTCAGGCTTATGATCCGGAGGCGATGAATGAGGCTCAACGTATTTATGGTGCGCGCTCTGATTTAACGTTGATGGGGACCAAGGAATCTGCATTGAACGGTGCCGATGCCTTGGTGGTTTGTACTGAATGGAATGCGTTTAAAGCGCCTGATTTTGACTTAGTAAAAGCTACGTTGAATCATTCGGTGATTTTTGATGGTCGTAATTTGTACGATCCGGATATGTTGGAGGAGCAGGGTATTGCCTATTACGGCATTGGCCGTGGCCGCAGTGTGTTGAGCTTTTCGTAATGCGGTTTAGTCATAATTAGGTGGTTTTAAGTAATAACGTGCTTATTCAAGACCGATGTTATTTGGATATTCAATCAAGCCGAGTATGACGTTTGGGCGAGTGCAGTTAGAACAACAGTCATTAGCAGAGCTAAATAAAGCCTGCTGTCACACACGACCCCGACCGAGTGCCCAGGTGAGCGTATGCGAATTTCTTTTAAGTTATGGCGTAGTCAGTGCTTGGCGGTAGTCAGCGACTTCTTAGTTCAGTTATAAATTCAGCCTCATTTGTATTAGGATCCTCAGTTTATTCACTGGCTTTCGTACATGAAGACAATTCTCGTCACTGGTGGCGCTGGGCATATTGGCAGCCATACTGTTGCAGAGTTATAGGCGGCAGGTTAAGGGATTGTTATTGTTGATAATCTTGAGAATAGTAATCCTGCGGTCCTTGGGCGGATTGAGAAAATATCGGGTATTGCCCCAGTTTTTGATAAAGCGGATATACGTGATGCCGGCACTTTAGCTACGGCATTCGCTCAGTATAGTATTGATGCGGTTATTCATCTTGCAGGTTTAAAAGCGGTTGGCGAGAGCGTCGAGCAACCACTTCGTTACTACGATAACAAAGTATATGGCACGACGGCCTGTGTCAGGCAATGGCTGATGCGGGCATTTTTAAGCTGGTGTTTAGCTCTTCGGCGACAGTTTGTGGTCCTGATGCGCCGGCGTCTTATGTTGAGTCTATGCCCATTAGGGCAACCGTTTAGTCTTTATGGCGCGCCTAAGTTAATGGCGGAGCGTATTCTGGCTGATTTGTGTGTGTCTGATTCGCGCTGGGCATTAGCTGCGTTGCGGTATTTTAACCCGATAGGTGCGCATTCCCCTGGCTTGATTGGTGGTGATCCTCTTGGAATCCTAAATAATCTAATGCGTTTTATAAGTTTCGTTGCCGTCGGTAAATTAGCTGAGCTATCAATCTTTAGTGATGATTACGACACGCCCGATGGCACCTGCGTACGAGACTATTTGCATGTGGTGGACTTGGCTGTAGGTCATTGTCGGTCCTTGCTGTCTTTGGAGAACCGGGCTTGCATGCGTTTAATTTGGGCACCGGTCAGGGAGTCTCTGTATTAGATATGGTTTAGGCATTTGAGTCCGTTACTGAGCAGCTGGCGCCATATAAAATAGTCCAACGTCGGAGCGGTAATTTGCCGGCATTTTGAGCGAATACAGACAAAGCAAAGCATGAGTTAGATTTGTTTGCGGGAAGTTCGCTCGAGCAAATGATGGCGGACACGTGGCGCTGGCAAAGCGGAAATTATGACGGTTATGGTGAGAAGTAAAACCATAGTTCTGTCGCGGTTAATTTGTATAAAAATAGATTTTGATGCCCGCTTAGACTGAGAGTGTTGCCAAGCTAATCCGCAGTTTATATTATGCCCGACCGAGGCGTTGCGAGTGGCCTAACACTTTCGTCATATGCGATATCGATCGGGCATTCTAGTGAGCGAAGCGAATGCTTTAAATGTTATAGCTTTGTTAAAACTTTATCTTTTTCTAATTGATAGCTTTGTAAGTCCTCAGCCAGCTGCAAATTCCCTTGATAATAATTCTGCGCTTCGTCGTATAGATCCTTCACGCTATGTTCTTTAGTACTTTTTTCTGCCTGGTAACGTTGACTGAAGTGGGTGAGTATAAGATGCTTTAGTTTTGCATTGGCCGCTGTTTTAGCAACCATTGCCGCACTGCTGTGCATATATTGGGGACCGACGCGGGCGAGCACGTCTTCTGTGAAAGTGGCCTCGTGAATTAGTAGATCACTCTTCTTTAAGGTCTTTAAAAGTAAATCTGGTTTGTCATTGTCACCACCGATGACGGCACTGCGAGGTGGCCAAGCGACATTTCGAACGTGTTCGGCTCGAATAACATCGCCGTTTTCAAGAGTAACGTCGTTCCCTAATTGCAATTCATGCCACAGCGGGCCGCGTGGAACGTCGAGAGAATCTAAAGTACCTTCATTGACATGGTATGACGGTATTTCGGTAACGTGATAGGCGAAGCAAGGTACTCGGTGTGACATGGCTATCGCGTCAACCGAGATGTGGCCGTCGTCGTAGTGGAAGTCGTCGTGATCTGAGCGCACAAAGTTGAGCGGGAATCGTAAATTATGTACGTCAGTATAGGCGAAGGTGTTTCGTAAATATTGCTCAACACCATCTGGGGCGCAGACTGTGAGAGCCGCTGAGCGGCCACTCATATTTGCACTGGCAATCAGACCCGGCAAACCGTAGCAGTGATCACCATGTACGTGAGTAATAAAAATGGTTTTAAGTTTGGCGGATGAGTAGCGACTTTTTAATACGCGATGTTGGGTTCCTTCGCCGCAGTCGAATAAATACCACTCGCGATGGTCTTCAATCGCCAGCGCGAGTGCGGTGACATTGCGACTAACGGTTGGCGTGCCGGCGCTGGTGCCTAAGAAAGTAAAACGCATAAGCTGAGTATGTTCATAGCATAAATAAGATTCACAATGACATTGTGGTCTAATTTACATAGATGTGCTTGTTTAAGTTGGCTGATAATTTGTATTTTCTGCGTGTTTTATTATTAATAGCGGTAAGCAAGTCATATTGCCGCTACCTAAGTGAGTGTTAGTCAAGATCCGAGGGCTATGGATCCTAGATTAGATTGATAATGACGTTTGGCGTAGGAACGGTCATATCCGACTGCTATCGGGTATTCAGGTGAGCGCAGGCGACGCCCTTTTCCGCAGTCTTTCTGCAATGGTCTAATTTCTTGAACTCGCTGCGCCATTCGGATGAGGCGGTGGGTTTTGGTTTGTATTATTGTCAACCGATCATCGTTTGCAAGCGTATGTCTCAAGCAAACACCAAAACAATAACGATGGCAAAGGACGTAGCAATGAAATTCGCGTATCACCACAGTATGTGCTCCAGCGATCAATATATTCCGCTGACCTTGGAGGCAGAGAAATTAGGCTTCGATACAATTACGATGCCTGACAGTATTTGTTACCCCAAAGAGGGCAGTTCTAAATATCCGTATAACAGTGATGGCAGCCGCGAATTTTTAGACGGTGTGCCATTCATGGAGCCCTTTTTACTGACGGCTCATCTGGCTGCGCTGACCAGTACTATCCGCTTTACTACCTCGGTACATAAACTCGCTGTTCACGAGCCTGCTTTGATTGCTAAGTCACTGGCTACCCTTGCTATTCTCACGGGCAATCGCTTTGGCTATGGGGTTGGTATTAGCCCGTGGTCAGAAGATTTTGAGGTGACGAATGTGGCGTGGGACAAGCGCGGCAAGCGTATGGACGAAATGATCGAGATCATTAACGGCCTAATGACTGGCGAGTACTTTGGCTACAAGGGCGCCATGTTTGAGATGCCGGAAATTAAGATTTGTCCGGTGCCTACTGTACGGCCACCGATTTTGGTTGGTGGGCATTCAAAACCGGCGCTGCGTCGCGCCGCGCGTATAGGTGATGGCTGGATCGCCGCCGGCGGAGACTTGGCATCTATTAAAGAAATGGTTGATCAAATTAACGAATTCCGCAAAGAGTTCGGACGTGATCACCTGCCCTTTGAATTTCAATCTATGACGGCTGAGGCCTACTCTGCAGATGGCATAAAGCGCCTTGAAGATATTGGAATTGGTGAGGTGCTGGTTGCCTTCCGCGATGTTTACGCGTCTGAAGCCGATGATAAGACGGTGGAAGAAAAAATGGGTATGCTGAGCTGGTATGCGAATGAGGTCATTGCCAAGTCTCGATAATTGATGGCTAGGGCGTCCTACCTACTTATGATCGGACGTCTGTTTAGCGCCACTGTTATATCTTAATAGGAGCGGATATAGATTAAAAGCCCGCTTTTATTTCCGACTCCTATCAGTTGTCCATATGAGCGAGAGCAAATGCTTTTCGCTTAGACCGGCTTTTTTAGCAGCTCGATCAGCTTAAACAGATACTCAGCTTTTTCTTCGCGTTCTTCAAAGGGACACATCAGTAGATTTTTCGCCATGCCGTTAACTAGGTCGAAGGCGACGCTGGTGATCTCGTCAGCGCTGAGCTCCTTGGTAACATGACCCTTGAGCTGCATGTCGGCAATCATAATGGTCATTAAGTCTCTGAATTGCTTATTTTTTTCTCGCTCGGCCTGCAAACTATCACCGTGAGTTAGCGCAAAAGTCTGCAGATTTAGGCGTACACGCCACTCTAAGTCCGACTCTGCATCTAGCGGCAGACCGGCTTTTATAACCGGGAAAAACGACTCGATACTTGGGCTGTCGTGGGCGACGGCTTCCTGCATCCGCAGATCTATGCGTTGGTCTGCCCAGCGAAAGGCGGCAATCACGATTTCCTCTTTGCTGCTGAAGTAGTGCGATAACACGCCAATAGAGCAGCCCAGCTCTTTGGCCAATGCGCGCGTTGTGAGTGCTTCTAAACCTTTATTTGCAATTAGGCTTGCTGCGGCGCCAGCCACTTCTTCGCGGCGGCTGTCGTGGTCTACTTTCCTCAATTTTCTTACCTTGTGTTCATGGATTGGGCCAGCGTGCGTCGATTATAGGCGGATAATATACCTAAGATGAACAATATTTCATATCGGACGCTTGATATGTATCTTATCCAGGCATATGATTGTTGAAAATAACAAGTTCATCGAACCCCGCTTGGAGGGCCGATCATGACCACTACAGTTAATCCTGAATATAAATTAGCCAAAAACAACACCAACTTGGACCATATTCCAGGTTCATTCGGCATCCCTATTATTGGTCAGACGTTTCAGCTAGTTAACGATCTGTATGGCACGATCGACAATCAATACAAGAAATTTGGCAACGTTAGTCGCTTTGGCTTGGCGGGGTTTAGCGGTGCGCTATTGGTTGGACCTGATTTGTATAAACAGGTCTATCTAGATAAGGATAAAAACTTCTCTACCGAGATGGGCTATATGGGTTCTTTGGGCCGCTTCTACAAAGGCGCCCTGTTACTACGCGATCACGAAGAGCATAAATTTCAGCGTCGTATGATGCAGTCCGCCTTTAAGAACGAAGCAATGAAAGGCTATATCGGCACCATGGGCCCGATAATCGGAGAAGCTATTGCCGACTGGGATGACAACGATGGGAAGATGCTGTTTTTCCCCGCAATAAAACAAATTTTGTTAGATGTGGCTGGGAAGATTTTTGTCGGTTTGGAACAGAGCGATGAACGGGCAGCTAAATTAAATAAGTCATTCTTAGATATTGCCAATGGCTTGATGGGAATTGTTACTAAGGAAATACCCGGCACTAAGTACCGCAAGGGTAAAATTGGTGAGCGTTATCTTAAAGAGTTTTTCGGCGGTCTAATTGAAGAGCGCCGTGCTGGTGATGGTACTGATACCTTCAGTTTCTTCACTCGTGAAAAAACAGAAGACGGCGAATATTTCTCCGATGATGACATCATCGCGCATATGAGCTTTTTGCTGTTTGCTGCCCATGACACGACCACCAGTGCCTTGAGCCATATCCTCTTTTATTTGGGTCAAAACCCAGAGTTACAGCAGCGTTTGCGTGACGAAGCAATGGCGATAGATAAGCCGTTCTTAGAGTACGAAGATCTAGAAAAAATGCCCTTGATGGAAGTGGCCGTGAAAGAGGCACAGCGTTTACATCCGTCAGTAATGATGATGCAGCGCCGCACCATTAATGAGTGCGAGTTGGGCGGTTATAAAATACCCGCAAACACCATTCTATTTATGGCGCCGCAGCACAACCATCGCATGGCTGAGTATTGGGACCAGCCAGAGAAATTCGATCTTGACCGCTGGTTAGAGCCACGCAACGAGCACAAGCGTCATACGTTTAGCTTCGTTGGCTTTGGTGGTGGCGCGCATAAATGCATTGGTATGCACTTTGCATTGATGCAGGTGAAAAACTTTATGCATCAGTTTTTACGTCAGTACGAATTCCGTTTGGCGGATAATTTCAGCACTAAAATGCAGACCGTACCCTTGCCAAAGCCTATGGACGATTTGCCGATTGTGGTAAAGCGCTTAGCTTGAAGTAGGCGGCAGCGCCCTTAAGCCCGAGATCCCCGACCAAGTCGGGGATGACAGCTAGAGGGTGTTGAACTTTGCCTGTTATACCTTGTGGCGGTATAAGCCGTTAAACACCCAGTCTTATCCGTCTTAGGCTCGTGATCTCTTTACACTCTGCGCAAACGCGCTAAGCCCTCCGTCATACCGGACCCCGATGGGGCGTCTAGGTGAGCACATGCCAATACTGTGGCCTTTCCCCGCTATATAAGTAAATCCACAATGAGCTTTTTCGTCACTCCTCAGTGATGATATTTGAGCGGAGATGTCACCGTTGCAGGGCTATCTGCCCCGTATAATCTTTATAGCAACATAGGAATAATAAAGAGGATTTAGCATGAAACTCGGACTACATCTTGGATATTGGCAAAAGCAGCCAACAGACCGTTTTATAGAATTGGCGCAAGCTGCCGAGAATATGGGTTTCGATTCGGTATTTACCGCAGAGGCCTACGGTTCTGACTGCTTTACGCCATTAGCAGCAATTGCTGCGACAACGAGCAAGATTCGTTTGTGTACCGGGGTAATGCAGCTGTCTGCCCGCTCCCCAGCGTGTGCGGCGATGACAGCCATCACTTTGGATCATATATCTAATGGTCGCCTGTGCTTGGGCGTGGGTGTTTCTGGACCGCAGGTTGTCGAGGGTTGGTACGGGCAGCAGTTTAAGCGCCCGCTTGAGCGCACTCGTGAATGGCTGGATATTTTCCGACAAGTCGTGGCGAGAGAAGCGCCGGTAGAGTTTCAAGGCAAGCAGTATAGCTTACCCTATCAAGGTCCAAATAACCTCGGCCTAGGTAAACCGTTAAAAAGTATTACTCATCCTTTACGTAAAAAGATCCCTGTATTTTTGGGTGCCGAGGGGCCAAAAAATATCGCCTTAGCGGCGGAAAAATTTGACGGTTGGATGCCGATTTTTGTATCGCCTTACCGCTTAAATATTTTTGATGACAGTCTCGCCAACAAGCCCGATGATTTTGAAATTAACGCGATGGTGACTTGCAGTGTTAACGATAATCTCGAAGAGGCTATGTACCCAGGAAAAATGACTATGGCACTGTACTTGGGTGGCATGGGCGCGCGACATGATAACTTCCATAAAAATCTTATGGGCCGAATGGGCTTTGGTGATGAGGCCCAGAAAGTGCAAGACTTGTGGTACGACGGCAAACACGACGAGGCAATTAAAGCAGTGCCCGACGCCTTGGTTGATGAAATCTCATTGCTTGGTCCCAAGGAGCGTATTAAAGAGCGCCTGCAAGATTGGAAAAAGTCAGGTGTAACAACCCTGATGATTGGTCATAACAATCACTTTGATACGTCGATTAAAACTATGGAGTTTATTGCCAACGAAGTGGTTTAAGTTCTGCGCTCGGCATTTACCTAGTTAATGCGAGTTTTAAAAGCCCATCAAATTATTGATGGGCTTTTTTTGTGTGCAGCGGAAAGTGAATTAGGCAATAACGGCGTTTAGCTCGAAAGGTTTGCTTTCATTATTTGCCAGTAGAGTTTGCAAGACTGGCATGATTTCCTGCAGCTGCTCTTGCAGTTGCCAAGGTGGATTGATGACAAACATAGCGCTGCCATACATACCGTGGCTGCCGCGCTCGGCTTGAACACACAGCTGGGCGTGCAGGTAATTATCTGATGATAAGCCTCGTAGGCGTCGGACTAAATCTTTAGAGTCATCTCTGGGAAGAAGCGGATACCAGATTGCATACACGCCTTTTGGGAACCGGCGCTGGCTATCTTTTAAGGCGCTAATCACCCTGCGGTAGTCGTTTTTATCTTCGTATGGCGGATCGATTAATATCAATGCGCGTTTGCTCGGTGGCGGTAGTAAACCTTTCAAGCCGGTAAAACCATCGGTATCGTAAATGCGGGCACGATCTTTAAAGCGCTTACTTAAGTTTTGGTGATCGTTGGGATGTAGTTCAAATAATTGGGCCTTGTCTTGGTCGCGGAGCATGGCGAGCGCAATCGCAGGCGAACCAGGATAGCCCGCAGCCTGATTGGCACAGCACGCATCAATGATTTCTAAGTATCGTTTGAGTGGTGCCGGAAGCTCGCCATCGGTCTTGCGCAGTTTAGCGATGCCGGTTTCAAACTCACGGTTTTGAGCGCTGAAGGTGCTAGCAAAGTGATAAAAGCCAGCCCCAGCGTGGGTGTCTATATAAGACAGAGCGGTGGGCTTTTGAGTAAGATAGTCGAGGATAAGTACCTCGACTATGTGCTTTAACACATCGGCGTGATTGCCGGCGTGAAAACCGTGGCGATAACTAAGCATTGCCGGCTATTCCGATGTTGGCGCTGAGTGGTCTCAGCGCTGGTGATAGTTAACGCATAGCGCAACTTCGTTGGCAGCGCCTAAAATAACGGGAACGCGTTGGTGGATATGTTCTGGTTGAATATCGAGAATTTTACCGTCTGGAGTCCAAATTTCGCCGCCAGCCTGCTCTACCAAAAAGCCCATTGGGTTAGCTTCATACATCAGGCGCAGCTTACCGGCTTGCTCAGGCTTACGACTGTCCCAAGGGTAAGTGAACACGCCGCCGCGACATAAAATTCGGTGTACGTCTGCGACCATTGCGGCTACCCAGCGCATATTAAAGTCCTTGCCACGCGGCCCATCTTTACCCGTAATTAGATCGGCGATATAAGTCTGCATTGGCGCGAGCCAATGGCGCTGATTAGACATATTGATCGCGAATTCTTCGGCGTCAGCAGGAATATTAACCTCAGATTCGGTAAGCAGGTAGCTGCCAGTATCTTGATCCAAGGTAAACATTACCACGCCATTGCCCGTGCTTAGCACCAACATCACAGAGGGTCCATAAAGCACATAGCCAGCTGCACTTTGATTGCGACCCGGTTGCAGGAAATCTTGCTCAGTCACCGCAACGTCGCCAGTGTGTGGCAGCACTGAAAAAATAGTGCCGACCATACTATTGATGTCGATATTTGATGAGCCGTCTAATGGATCAAATGTGATTAAGAAGTTGCCGGTGGTGTGGCAGGATACGACGTTAGCTTCTTCTTCAGAGGCAAGACCACGCACAGCGGGTAGGGCAGCAAGTGCGTCTTTGATCATATCATTAGCAATAACGTCTAACTTCTTTTGATCTTCGCCCTGCACGTTTTCTGCGCCGGCAGCACCAAGAATACCAGCGAGGGCACCTTTGGCCAGAACTTTGCTAATATCTGCGCTGACTTCAGCTAAGCCGATAATGATAGATTGGAGCTCGACTGCCACGGAGGCGTCCGTTAAATACTGGGGCAGGGCGATTCTGCTCATGTAATAAAAATTCCGGTTTGCGGGATAATAGCCCGCTATTATGTCATTCAGCCGGGCGATAAGACAGGCGAACTGCAGCAGGTGTTGAGAAATAGAGCCGAGAATTTCACAAATTATCGGCTAGTGGCCTATTGTTAAAGTGCTACTTTCAACAATGATAAGGAGGTCATTATGAAATCTCGGCTGATTGTATTGATATGCTGCATGGGTATATTTACTGACGTTCATGCAGCGAGCTGGGAAGCCTGCCGCGCGAAAAAAATCGAAGTAGTACGCCTTGAGCAAGCCCTTGGTGATGGTAAAAAGTTAAATGGCTATGCAAGCGGCGCTGCGATGAAAAAGGCCCGCCGAGCAAAGGAAGATTGGATCTGGAAAAATTGCCGATACTACTCAAGCCGTTTGAGAAATATAGAACGGGACATGATGTGATGGTGGCGTGATTCCTTCCATCGATAATGCTTACAGCTTACAGCTTAGAGCGAGATTCGATCAATCCTAGTCTGATACTTTTGAAATTTGCTGCAGATGCCAAGACCCTATGGTCCTATCGGGTATCCAGATGAGCGCAGCGGATATCTTTGCGTTTATTGCGTTTGTTTGTCATCGTTAAGAGGCTATGTTCCCTGAGTAGTCGGCTATTATTTGAGGAAAGTTTGATGAGATTTTTGACCTTATTACTCGTCACTATGTTTACGAGTTCTTTTTTAAATGCGGCGATTGTTGAACAGACGCTCACCTTACCTAATGAGCTTGGAACTGCGGAGATGTATCACGATACTACAGCGACTAAACCGGCTCCTGCTGTGGTGGTGGTTCATGAATGGTGGGGATTGAATGATTACGCGCGTAAGCGTGCGCATCAGCTAGCCAAGTTGGGTTATACGGCTATAGCGGTAGATATGTACGGTACGGGTAAGTCGACTAGCCATCCGAAAGATGCAATGTCATTTATGAATGCGGCGCTCGCCGAGCCAGAAAAAATGAATGCGCGCTTTGACGCGGCATTGGCGATTTTGCGTAAACAGCCATCGACAGACAGCAGTAAATTGTTTGCGATTGGCTATTGTTTCGGTGGCGCGGTAGTCTTAAATCAAGCCCGTCGCGGACTTGATCTTGCCGGTGTGGCTAGTTTTCACGGCTCATTGGGTGCCGAAACGCAAGTAGAGCCAGGCACCATTAAGGCCAAGGTATTAGTTGCTACCGGCGCCGCAGATGTGATGGTACCAGTAAAGCAGGTGGCGGGTTTTGTTGAAGAAATGACCGCTGCCAGTGTAGATTTTAAGTTGCTGAGTTTTCCCGGCGTGATGCACAGTTTTACAAACCCTGGTTCAACGGCGCTCGGTAAAAAATACGATATGCCACTGGCGTATGATGCTCACGCAGATCAAGTGAGTTGGGCGGCGTTGATGACTATGTTGGCTCAGTGATCGCTTCGCCCTGATGTTTGAATCACTTAGACAACAGGGCGAAAATTGCATCTTGTCGCTGTCTTTTTAGTTTTGTTTTTTAATGGCTACTGTAATTGGAATGACCGAAGCGATATATGACAAAGTGCTACCGAGTACCAAAAAGCGCCATTCGTGGAAAAGGAGTATACGGCTGACTTTTTTGTGTCCTGCGTAATAAATGTCATCATTTTGTCAGAATCGGGGTGATATGATCTTGCTATTACCGACGCCGGGCGAAGGCAGGAGGGCAGAACAACATAGCCACAGTCGGCTAGGTCGTCATATATTATGCATAGTTTACAGATTCGAATACGCAGAGCGACGGCTATCGTCGCCCTATGCTCGGCCATGGTCGCTTGCGGCGATAATTCGGCCAACGGAAACACAGCACTTCCATTGGATTCCGACGGAGACAAGGTTGTGGATTTCACTGATAACTGCCCCACGCTAGCAAATAGTGATCAGGCAGATATCGACCAAGATGGTATAGGTGATGCTTGCGATGATTTAGATAATGGCGACGACGATGCGGATGGCGTCGAGAACCACAAAGATAATTGTCCTGCCACGCTCAACTCAGACCAGCTTGATAGCGATAAAGATGGTGCGGGTGACGCCTGTGATCCAGTAATACCCGCCCCGGCATCCTGCCCCAATAACCCGGATAGCGCTGATGCTCTCTTTTGTCACTTCACCCAGTACATCAACTCATAGGTGCCTGCCACAATGATCCGAACTGCCAAACAAACTGGGCTGGTAATTCTGTTACTTATTATGTCTGCTGAGGCCTTCTCGGCCGGCATGACCTCGCATGCCATGATGGGCGATCGCGCCCGCTTTCACTTACCTCCGGGACATCTGCTCATCCCCCTGCTCGAAGCTCATCGCCCCGCTCTAATTGCAGGCGCCATGTTTCCAGATGGCGGCTATTTCACCGGTAGCGGCTTTCCGGGTGATCGCGATCTTGCCGAAACGGCCCACTGGGATGGCTTCACCAATGCCCTTGCCGGCGTTGCTCACGACGCAGGCTGCGGCGAGCTAAAAGCAGACGCCTGGGATGTATTGCCGGTACTCGGTGGCACTTTCGATTGGTTGACGAATGAGTTGGGTCGCGAGACGGTCGCCATCCCACTCCGCTACGGAGAGAGCTGTGGCTACCTAGTGGCCTTCCTGATGGGCATTGCCGCTCACGGCATGGGTGACGAAGTCTGGGACGCACTGTTTGAGCCAACCGTGTACCAACGCAATGAAATGCAGAAATCTTCCCCCGGCTATACGCTCGATGCCGTGCCCCCGGGCTCGGACCCTTCCGTTGGCACCGCCATACGAGAAGCCCTTGGTGACGATGCATTCAACGCACTGGCTGGAGGCTTCGAAGTCATCAACGGCGTCGAATATGCCATGGATGTAATTGCCATCCGCGATGAATTTGCCTGGGAAGAAGTCCCAGCACTTGTTTTTCCACCTATGGATTATCTAGTCGAAGCTTTCAAACGTGTTGGAAAGAACGATTTTGACGAACTGGCCGTGCAGCGCGCAGCCTTGGGCGCCAGAATGGTGGTAGCGGCAGAACGCGTAAGCGCCGCCCTGGATTATGTCCGTGTGCGCGAACAAATGCCCTACTCAGTGCACAACCATGTACGCGGCTCGGGTGGCATTGAAGACAGCGCAAAATTCATTGCCGGCTATTACCAGCACTTATGGGATCGTGTAGTGAACGGCCCAGACGAAGCCGGCAAGCCCTTTATTGTTGGTGTACACCCACAGCCAGGTGAGCGCGGGCTGCCCGCCATCGTCTGTGCCAATACCGGCCCGTTCAGCAACTGTGAGGATGACAAACGTCCGGAAGCCGATCGCTACATTTATGTATCGATGTCCGGCAGCATGGGCAGCGACTACGCTGAACTAAGCGACGCCTTTGCCGTGTTCGATGAAGATGGCAACAAGCTACCGGTAAAATTCTCTACGCTGCCTTCTTGGGCAAGCCCAATGTCCGCCCATGGTTTCCGAATTGAATTACTAGACAAGAAGCTCAAACCCAATCATCGCTACACCGTGGCTGTTACCACACAGCTCTATGACCGTCGCGGGCCTGAAGATACCAACGCGAAACTGGCAGCACCTATGGTTTGGCATTTCACCACGGGGGATGAATGATCCAAGGTTAGTATGGAGCCTTTACATGCACTAAAAAATACCTAGCAAGCCGGTGAGGGCCGCACTGTGTAGAGTGTAGAAGACTGGGACGGAGACCAGGAAATACTATAGGTCCTGCAAAATAGCTCTCTGTTGACACATATGCTGTAAACTCGAAAGACACATAAGCCTGCTCACCTGCTGTTATGCACGCGGCGCTCCCCCCATCATCGTCGGTCTCTAAACTCGTTTCGCCAGCAATAGTAATCACCGACTCCCTAGCTTTTAAACGACACATCACGACAAAAAATACTGCCCGCCAATAAATGAAAATACAATCAGTGCGATGACGATCGCGCTATTACTCACCGGGCCATAGCGTAAAGCGGGTGCAATAATCCGGTTGTTTAAGTAGAGCAGAGTGAGTGCCAAGAATGGCATAAACAAGGCGCCAGTCACCGAATATAAAATGATCAGCCAAACCGGTTTACCCATATATAGCAGCGTGATGGGGGGGATAGCTATATACACCAAGGCCAGTCGGTAGCACTTATCATGTACCCCGGCGGTTGGCAGTTTACGGCGCCAGTGTGCGGTTGCGTCGGTGAAAATATATGGCACGCCCTGCCAAACACCAAGCATAGAGCTGAATACTGCGGCCCAAACGCCGATTAAAAACAGCACTCTAAAGATTGGCTTGAGTAAGACACCCAGCTGATCGGCCATAGCGAGTAATATGTGAGTGCCCGATTCTGATGCCGGCGCAGACTGAGCTGCGAGAATCATAATGCCCATACCAAATAAGCCGGTAATTGAGTAGGCAATGAGGAGATCTAAACGCGCTAGTTTGAGTGAATCGGTATTGTGCCAGCCTTTCTCACGCATCCAATAGCCGTAACAGAGTAAGGTGACGCTGCCGCCGACACCGCCAATGAGGGCGAGTATCAAGCTAAAATATTGACTGCTCTCGCTGTTTGTCGTCGATGAGGCACTGCCAATGGTTGACCAATCGCTAGCTAGCAATGCCGCTATTACGGTGGCGAACATAAGCAGAATGAGAATCTTCATTGCCTGCTCAAATAGCGAGTAGCGTCCGAATAAGACTAATACAATGGCGAGTAATGAGTGCAGCGATGCCCAGCTATTAATAGAGAGTTGAGGCAATAGCGCATGGGCTGCCAAGCCGCAAGCCGCCATCAGCGCGGCGCCGACCAAAAATGCCCAAATAAATAAATAGACCAGAAAGTAGTAATGTATCCAGCGCGGCAGGTACTCTAGCCATCCTGCCAGCAAGGTCTTGCCGCTGCTCAGTTGCCAGCGTGCTAAGC
>JBKEFB010000018.1:0-36576 GCA_046712405.1 Zhongshania sp.
GCAATATGAGAATATGTATTTCAGCTGGATGCGCGACATTCAAGACTGGTGTATTTCTCGCCAGCTATGGTGGGGACACCGTATTCCAGCTTGGTATGACGCTGAAGGCAATATCTACGTCGCTCGCAATGAAGCGGAGGCCCGCGCGAAATACCAACTACCGACGAGCTTGAAGCTCAATCAAGACGACGATGTACTCGACACCTGGTTCAGCTCCGCACTCTGGACTTTTGGTACTCTGGGCTGGCCGGAGCAAACCGAACGCCTCAAAAATTTCCACCCTACCGACGTATTAGTAACCGGCTTTGACATCATTTTCTTCTGGGTTGCCAGAATGATAATGATGACTATGCATTTCAATAAAGACGAAAACGGTGATGCCCAGGTTCCGTTTAAAACCGTTTACATCACCGGCCTCATTCGCGATGAACAAGGCCAAAAAATGTCCAAGTCGAAGGGGAATGTATTAGACCCACTTGATATGATCGACGGCATTGAACTGGACGCGCTATTAGAGAAGCGCTGCGGCAATATGATGCAACCGCAGCTGGCTGAAAAAATCGCCAAAGCCACCCGCAGCACGTTCCCAGACGGCATTGGCGCCCACGGCACCGACGCTCTGCGCTTCACCCTATTTTCACTGGCTTCAACCGGTCGCGATATCAACTGGGATATGCGCCGCCTAGAAGGTTATCGCAACTTTTGTAATAAAATCTGGAATGCCGCCCGCTACGTCCTGATGAACACCGAAGAGCAAGACTGCGGTGTGAATGGCGAAAATGTAGAGCTGAGTCTCGCCGACCGCTGGATTATTTCGCGCTTGCAACAAACCCAGCAAACCATTGCAAATGCAATGGCAGCCTATCGGCTCGATCACGCGTCTCAAGCAATTTATGAATTCATATGGAACGACTATTGCGATTGGTATCTAGAGCTTTCTAAACCGGTATTGTGGGATGACAACGCCAGTGCTGACGCCAAACGCGGCACTCGCCAAACACTGATTCGGGTACTAGAAGCGACGCTGCGAATGACCCATCCGTTTATGCCCTTTATCACTGAGGAAATCTGGCAGCGGGTCGCACCCATCGCTGGCGTTGAATTCAGTGCTGGCACCGACACTATTATGCTGCAAGCCTATCCCTTAGCGACCAGTGACAAAATTGACGACGACGCCATGGCTGATGTTGAATGGCTGAAACATGTTATTCTCGCCATCCGCAACATTCGCGGTGAAATGAACGTGCCCCCCTCAAAAGCGCTTACCTTACTGTTAAAGAATGGCAGTGATGAGGATCTGCGACGTTTAAACAGCCATCGTCAATCTCTTACTAAGCTCGCCAAGCTCGATGGCATTCATTGGCTTGCCGTCAGTGACGATGCGCCGATGTCTGTAACTCAACTGGTAGGCGCCATGGAAGTGCTGGTTCCAATGTCAGGCCTAATCGATAAAGCGGCAGAAATTACCCGCCTAGAGAAAGAAGTCCAGAAACTAAACAAAGAGATCCAGCGCCTACAAGGCAAGCTCAGTAACGCTGGTTTCTTAGACAAAGCGCCGGCCGATGTGGTGGCTAAAGAGCAAGAGAAACTAGCCGGTCAGCAAGCTGCAATGACAAAGCTCAGCGAACAATTGCAAGCGATTAAAGCACTATAAGCATCCCCTGAACGGCTATTGACGCGCTATATCAATGGTAGCGTGGCCACTAAGCCAAGCCCGTGGCTGGCTAGAATCGGTTATTTACTCGACATAAATATCCTGTTCTTGCCAGTTTTTAACGCCGCAAGAGCCGCCCCGCTCGAATATCACTATGACAACAGCGCTCTACTATAAAAATCGTAAGGCATAGACAAAGCAACGAAAGCCGCTATAGTAGAATTCATAACAAGTCTGATATCCGCTGTAATGTAATGGTCGTAAGCATAAACAACTCGCTGATAAATCCAGTGCCCAAGCCAAGCAGTATTCACTGCGTTGCAGCTAGTGTCCCCCAGTTTCTGCAATATATAGATCGTTTATTTATCTCGAACAGCAAAGTTTGGATCTTCACACATCTATCCGTTTTTCACCCCAGCTGTTTGTTTAACAACGCAATGAGGAAAAGCAATGAGCGCTCGACTTTCTGGTACGGTTAAGTGGTTCAACAACGCCAAAGGCTTCGGGTTTATTAGCCACAGCGAAGACCATGACGTCTTCGTACATTTCCGCTCTATTCGAGGCGAAGGCTACCGTACTCTTGACGAAGGTCAAATTGTTGAATTCAACCTAATTAACGGACCAAAAGGACTTCAGGCCGAAGACGTGACTAAGGTCTAATCGCGGGCAAACCGCTAACCACCATTAAAGCGGGCCAAGTGGCAAGCTGTGTCGTATATAGCTAGGATATCGCTAAAACTTTTCTAGCACTTGCCGCGGTCGATACTCAATTGCCCTAGCCAAAGCAGATGGCAACAAGGGATCGCTATACACTTTTCTTGGGTCCCGAGAGCTAAGGCGACTAGGCCTGGGGGCGATACAAATTGTCCTCACAGCCTGCGCGCTGCAGTATTCAAGTAAATCGCTATCCGCATCATGACCTATGACAAGCACGACATTCTCGCGCTTTAATGTAGAAAATTGTGCAGCCAGATCTGCCGCAGAACTCACCCAAGATACCTCTTGTCCGCCCAGCGCCAATGCAGCCTGCACTGATTCTTTTAATAGACCATCCGCTATACTGGCTAGCACTACCATGCCCTTGCCAACTACAATTCGTTTCGATGAGGCATCAATGGTAAAAGGAATCGAAAACACAAATCGACTGCCTTCGAGATGATCTTCATCTAAAGCTATTTCACCTCCCATTAAATCCAGTAATCGGGTGGTAATCGCTAAACCCAGTCCCGTGCCACCAAACTGCCGAGTTAGGCTATTCTCTTCCAGCATAAAGGGACTAAATAGCTGCGAGTGCATCTCTTCCGACACGCCAACGCCATTATCTATCACTTCAAATATGATGGGTTGAAGAGTTTCATCGCTTGCCTCTGCTGCAGTTAGTCGCAACTGAAGTAGACCGCCGGCAGAACGAGACTTAGTAAATTTTATGGCATTATCCAATAAATTCAACAAAATCTTACGCAGGCGAGCGGCATCAGCGAAGATTGCAGCGGGAACAGCGGGGTCAATATATAAAATAAAGCGAATTTTATTTTTGGCTGCGATATCAGCAAACTCGTCGGCTACGCCCTCAACAAATTCAACTAACTGAATACTTTCTAACTCCAGTGCCACGTCGTCAGAATCCAATGCGGAATAATCCAATATATTGTCAAGAGTGCCCAGTAAACTCATTGACGAGCGCTGCACCGTATCAACCATCATCCACTGCTCAGGATCTAACTTTGTTTTACTTAACAAATCAGCCATGCCGATAACGCCGTTCATAGGCGTGCGTACTTCATGCCCCATGACCCCCAAAAAGGTCGCCCTAGTGCGGCTAGCCTTCTCGGCTTGCCGCACTGCAGACTCCAATTGCTGAGTGCGCAAGCGAACCCGGTCTTCAAGGCTGCGATTTAAGCGCTGTACCTCGCGCTCTGCTTCTTTAAAGTGAGTAACATCTGAGTGCGTACCTACAATACGAATAACCTGTCCGGAATTGTCACGCTGAGCACAGGCACGTGTCACAACGTCACAAACACTGCCATCTATACGGCGTAAACGGTGCTCATCGTGGAACACTGTGTCGTCACTTTTTATAAAATCTATAATAGCTTGCCTAATACGTTCTCGGTCATCGGGGTGAATACTGCCATCAAACACCGCGCGGCCATCAAGCGGCTGACCGCCTTTAATACCCATCATTTTTAGCCATGCATGACTAAAAAACACTGAACCGTTTATCATATCCCAGTCCCACAGGCCATCTCGCGATGCCATCATCGCCATCTCAAAACGCTTCTGCGAATGCTGATATTTTTGATATAAGCCTCGACGCTCAGAAACATCTTGTAGACACACCACCATCACCTCGCCATCGATGGTCTCAAAATCACCGAAATATAGCTCGACCGGTATCTCAGTCTCTTCTGAGTTCAAAATTAATAGCTCGCGTCCCTTAATACCTTGACCATCACGCTGAGCACTGCCATCCATATAGTTATTACTAAACAACTGATACTGCTGCCGAAAACGCTTTGGCAGCAAGCTCAGCATGTCCATGCGCAATAAATTCTCACAGGGGTACATCAGAAATCTTGCCGCGGAATCGCTAGCCAAAAGAATGTGTCCGCTGCGATCTGTTAACAGCACAATGCCCGGTAACGTATTGATGAGGCGATGAAAATACTCGCTCGTATCAAGAGTGCCCTGATGCTCTTTGGCCAATTTCCTCGCAAAATATATACCCACTACTAATGGCAACAAACACAGCAATAGCAAGGTAAGTATAAATTGGCGCTGTTGATGCCAGTGCACTTGCTGATCAAGTACAGACATCGCCAAGCCCGACATCCACTCTTGTTCATATGCCCGCAACGCCTGTAAGCCAATGACTAGTTTTTGGGCATCGACATGGGGGTTTAAAGGCCCAGGCAGGCTAATTAAAGATTTAGCAGCCTCAGGTTGATAAGAAGAATACAGATCGAGCAAACGAACTAAGTCCAGTACGATGGGCTGTGGGAAAGACACAAAAATATCACCCAGTAATATCTCGCGCCCTGTTATAAAACGACTGCGAATAATATTGGCTTGAGGTAGATCATTAACAAGATACGCGGCAGCGAACTCATGGAAAACATTGCCACGTGCGAGCGCTGTATCGAGATCAAATAATATCGTTTCTCTCAGCTGCAGCTGGGATAAGGTCGAACTAGAGCCCAATTCAACCTTACTGAGAAGATATGCTTGAGATACTGCTAAAATGAGTATCAACGCAGTGAGCGCTGCAATAGCTATATTGAATATGAGACGATGCTTTCTGACGCTTAGCTTACTCTCTCTGGAATCAATCCAGTCGCGCATCAACATGCCCCCCTTTGTCACATGTATAAATTGCCCACCCCATCTTTAAAGGGAAATACATAATGCAATTTGACGCGCTCGAGAACTATTCGTAATTTCCCTTAGCGCAACGCAGAGTTCAGCATATATCTGCGCTATTATCTAATAAAATCGAGAGCCTAATAAAACCGAGCTCCGAATAGAATCAGACATCTAATAGAATCAGGGCGATTCTTGCGTCATCTTCATAAATTCCAGTAGCCGCGACGCCGTCGTGTACGAGTGCTATAATTCCGCGCGAGTAAAACACCACTCGCTAAATACGATTAGGTTCTTTCCACTTTCAGCTATTTTTGGATTTATATGTTACTGATAATTAGAATTATATTTTTGGCCACCTTAAGCTTTTTAAGTATTGCAGCGCTGCAGTTAACAGGCGTCGATGCAGGCAACCCAATCTCTGCCGCCATCATCACAATCGCAATATTACTCGGAATGCTACTGTCACCCAAACTACCAACGCTTGCTGACAAATTTAAAAGTCAGCGCGAGCGCGGAACAGTTAAATGGTTTAACGTCAGCAAGGGCTATGGCTTTATCACTCGCGACGCCGGTGGCGATGTCTTTGTTCACTTTCGCTCAATCCGCGGCCAAGGCCGAGGTCGTCGCAGTTTAAATGAAGGACAAACTGTGGAATTCATTCTTACTGAGGGCGAAAAAGGACCGCAGGCGGAAGAAGTCACGATGATTAAGTAACACCACCGCGACATATCCTGTGACAAGACTAATCGGTCTTATCACAGGAATTCCAGGCTTTTCTTCTCTCTTCAAAATATACGCCCCGCTACTGTTTTATCACGCCGCACGATACTTAGTAATGAGGTGGCCGCTCAGAATCGACCATTTGGGCATCTTCACCAGAGGAGTTTTTTTGCTTCATCTGTTCGTGGAGTAATTCTAGCGTACGTCGCAGATTCCTTATTTCAAGATCCTGAGCTACTACGCGGTCATTCAGCGCGTTAAGTAAATCTTCTTGAAACGTCAACTGCGTTTGTACATCTATAAGCTGGACGGATATATCATCGGCCATTTAAGGCTCCCTTAAAAAACTAAGACTCAAATCACCCTTCAGCGGGCGAAGCCATTATAATCATCACGCCACAAAATAGGAGAAAATCGTGTCTAGACTAGTTTACTCAACCGATCTTGGCCGACGCTGCCCCAGTTGTGGCCAAGCCAGCACCGAGTGTGTCTGTAAAAACGCTAATAACAGCGCCCCCAGTGGCGACGGTATGGTACGCATACGCCGCGAAACTAAGGGCCGTAAAGGTAAAGGCGTGAGTATTGTGAGCGGCGTATTGATAAACGCTGGCGAACTTAAGACCTTGGGCAAAGAGCTTCGCCAAAAACTTAGCACCGGCGGCGCAATTAAAGGTAATGATATGGAATTCCAGGGAGATCAACGTCAAGCACTCAAAATCTTACTAGAAAGCAAAGGCTATACCGTCAAATTATCGGGCGCGTAGCCGCAATGTAGTAGTAAGTAGTTCAATAATTTAGTATGTAACACAACATTAGCTAACGCATCGCTATTAGGCTTATCACTTAGCCCACGAGTCAATTATCATTTATTGCCAAGTTAAACTCACAGCAGCCAAAAATAAAAAATAAAAAATAAAAGGATCTCAACATGCCTCCGAAGCTCCTCATTGACAGTATAGAAGTTGGTATTGTCACCACCAACATGATCGCAATGCGCGAGTTCTATGAAGAGACACTGGGCCTAAAATATCAATCTGAATTATCGTTTCCCGGCGGCATTATGCATCGCTACCATCTTGGCAGCGCCATCATCAAACTCGTTAGTTACGACGACGCCCCGTCAGCAGACGTTATCGCTGGCGGCGGATTCAGCGCGAAAGGCTACCGCTATATATCGATGGGTGTAAACGGTTTGTCGGCCTGGTTCACAGAATTAAGAGCCCGTGGCGTCGAAATCCCCGTAGACGTAACCGCATTTGCAGATGGCATCGGCTTTGGTTTTATTGCCGACCCCGATGGCAATTGGGTCGAAGTATTTGGTGTCCTTTAAGCTAATACTTAACATCTAATTTGTGCATTTTCTCAATCGGCGTGGTTTTATCACAGCACCCAATGTAAGTCCGCCTTTCTCACTACGCCACCCCGTGCACTCAGGGTCTGTGATATCCACTGCAACTCGACTTTTTGAAAATAGTCTTGCGTGTCTATTCCCGTTGCAGGCAATACCGGCAGGTTGTCACCGCTTCTGATTTTACCAATAACGGCAGTCGTCGACCGTCATCACGATAGCGACGATGTCCAGATAAATCGATACATCCGACCACCTTACGAGGGTATATAATCACCACGCGTTCTAGTCAATTTGCCACCCCAGGATCACCAATTTACTGGTAGTGCACGACATTTGCTAAACCACTAGTCAGTGCTATTGTTGTACGCCTGCAGCGACAGAATGATTCACTTTTATAATAATGAGGATAGTCGTGGCAGCAGTAGTCGGTATGATTTTATTGGAGTACTTGGTTTTTATCATGATGGTCGGTGCTATTCGTGGCAAATCCGGCATTCAGGCGCCCGCTATGACGGGCGACCCCAAGCTTGAGCGTATGCTGCGTGTGCAGCTAAATACCCTTGAGCAAATGGTGGTAGTGATACCAGCCATGTGAATTTTTTGCCACGTACATCAATGCAGCTGCAGCTGCAAGCTTGGGTTTGGTATTTATACTGGGGCGTGCCATCTACTGCAAAGGCTATTTAGCGGCTGCTGAGAAGCGCGGTGCGGGCTTTGCCATAGGTGGTCTGGCAACTGTCATGTTGGTGCTGGGAAGTATTTACGGCAGCGTTGCGGCCGCGCTATAGTCTAAGTAGGTATGATATTTACGTGACAGCGGCCTGCGCATTCAAGCTCAGCCACCCTATAATCATCTCACTTTCTACTCAAACGAACGATAGGCGATGCCCTAAAAAGCTTGCGATACTCATCCTTTAATTGGCCTTGCAGACTTTTACTGACGTTAAATTCAAATAAAATAGAGAGTATAAAATGTTCAAGTCGATCCACTATATGTCGGTGCTAACGGCAGCAATCCTCGGCGCTATGCCGCTCACATCTGTGGCCGCCAGTGATTTAACCTTAGAAGAAGTTATGGTTACCGCTGAGAAGCGCGAGAACTCGCTTCAGGATACCCCTATTTCTATGCTGGCCTTTTCCAGCGAACGTATAGCGCGTTTCGGTATTAGTGACTTGGGCGATGTCGCCGGTTTAGCGCCTAATGTCACTATCACCCCCTTTCCTAATAGTCGCAGCTCCCTAGTGGTATTCATGCGTGGGGTGGGCAATAACGATAGCCAGTCGACTCAGGATCCGGCCGTTGGTATATACCTAGACGGTGTTTACGTGGCGCGAAGTATTGGTTTAACCAGCGATGTCGCTGATCTGGAACGCATCGAGGTGTTACGCGGCCCCCAGGGCACGTTGTACGGCCGCAACACCACCGGCGGAGCGATAAATTTAATCACCGCCAAACCGGCGGAAGACTTTGCTATCAGCCAGCAGTTCAGTGCGGGCAACCGCGACTATTGGCGCTCACTAAGTAAAATAGAGAGCGGCAAAGTGGGCCAGTTTGCCGGCAAATTAAGTTATCTTGAATCTGGCCGTGACGGCTGGGTTGAAAATACCGGTGCCGGCAAAAACTTTGGCGAAGAAGAAAAGCAGGCTGGTCGTGCGGTCTTACGCTGGGATGCCAGCGAGGGTTTTGCCATTGATTACGCCTATGATTTTTCAAATATTGATGGGCCACAGCATTTTTACCAAACCACATCATCAACCGGAAATACCATACCGGCAAGTCAACAACGCAGCGATAGAGGAAGCTGGAATGGCGGTGTTGAACCCAGTAATACCGAACTCAGCGGCCATAGTTTAATTGCCAGTTTAGACACAGCCTGGGGCCAACTGAAGTCAATCACTGCCTACCGTGAATTAGCTGAAGATATTGTGCAGGATTACGGCGGCGGCTTGCCCGGTTTTAAAATACGTGTCGGCATAGAGCAGGACCAAGTTTCACAGGAATTCCAATTTGTCGGCGACGCTGGCGAATCTTGGCGCTATGTTGCCGGGCTCTACTACTTCAAGGAACACGGTGTCGAAAAAGAAACAGACACAGTGCCAATTCCAGCGCCGGCGCCTATTCCCCCAAATCCTGCACTGCCACCCTCCTTTGTGACTATAACCTTAGAAGATAGGCAGATTTACTCAAGCTCGGAAGCCTATGCAGCCTATGGGCAAGTCACATGGTCGCCCGCGCAACTGAATTACGATTTAGACATTACATTGGGTGGTCGCTACACCGTCGATAAACGCGCGGCACGAAAAGACAGTGCGGTCTATTTCACTGATGGCGAGCAGTCAGATAGCGCCGACTGGAGTAACTTTAACCCTAGTTTGACAGCGGATTACAGTTGGAATGACAACATCAACACGTTTGCCAAAGTCATTACCGCCTATAAATCCGGCGGTTATAATGTGCGCAGTACCGAGGATGGTTTTACCCCACCTTTCGACGAAGAACACATGGTGTCATATGAACTGGGACTTAAATCTAACTGGCTAAACAATCGCGTCAGTATAAATGCCTCGCTGTTCCACGCCGACTACCAAGACATGCAGCTTCAGCAGATAACCAATAACGCCACCATCTTTTTAACCGACGTCTTTAATGTCGGTGAGGCCCAAATAGACGGCTTTGAACTGGATGTTATGGCCGTGTTACTCCCGGGCTTGACCATGCAACTGTCCTACGGCTACACCGATGCAGACTTTATTGAATATATTGATCAGCGCAGTGGCAGCACCACCGAAGGTGAGAATGTCGCAGATCAAGCTGAGATGCCCTATGCCCCAGAGCACAACTACACCGTCGGTTTTGAATATCAACGCGGCCTAGGTAGCGGACCGATAATGCTGACTGCGAGCCTGGATTATCAGTGGACAGATGAACGTTACGGTACGGCATTTAATGATGATATGTCCGGTTTCTTTCTCGATGACTATGGCCTATTGAATACGCGAATTGCGCTCTCTGATATTGCGCTTGGTTCTGCGAACCTAAGTCTTGCGCTGTGGGGGCGCAATTTAGCCGATGAGGAGTATAAAGTGCACTCGATTAGCTTAGGCGCTTATCAGGCCGCCTACTTTGGCGAACCAAAAAGTTATGGTGTGGATTTGACGCTCAGCTTCTAAGCACGAAATTATATTTTCGGGACGGGCCAAGCAAGGATGCTAGCCCAACGAAATATTCGAATAAGTCAAAATATTAACCACGGCAACCTAAAAGCTATGGGCCACAGCAAAACCTAAATCTAAAACCTTGACTATATCCTTAGCCACAAAGACCCCGAGCCTAAAGCCTTGCGATGACGGCATCCATGCGGCACAATCTGCCACTTTTGACCCCTATAGGAAGGCTAGCAGTATGTCAGACGGCACCCCCCCCGTTTATTATTTATCATGGGATGAACTGCACCGTGACACCCGCGAGTTAGCCCGCAAACTCACCACACAGCGCTGGAAAGGCATTATTAGTATTGCCCGAGGTGGTCTGGTGCCCGGTGCTATCTTGGCCAGAGAATTAAATTTGCGTGTTGTTGATACTCTGTGTATCGCCAGCTACGACCACGACCAACAAGGTAAAATGAGCATCCTTAAAACAGTGGAAGGCGACGGTGACGGCTACCTACTAGTAGATGACTTAGTTGATACCGGCGGCACGGCCAAAATTGCCAAAGAATTACTCCCCAAAGCCTGCTTTGTAACGATTTACGCCAAACCACAGGCCAAGGCACTGACCGAACACTTTGTGCGAGAGTTTAGCCAAGACACTTGGATTCATTTCCCCTGGGATATTGAGCCCACGTATAGCCAGCCTTTAGTATCATAGATCGCGCTGTCAATAATCGTAGATCTAGCGATGCCAGCCTCTTAAATACCCAAATGAGACGACAGCGTCTCCAACTCGGAACCGATTTGACTATTCTCAACCACCTCTGACTCCAATTGCTTAAGTCTCCGGACACGTAAACCCAAACCTCCCGACTTATCTCGTTAACTACTAGTCAGATAGGCCACCAGACAGTCCACAAACACGCTATCAATACTATAATTGCCAAAGCATAGTTAAGAGAACGCTTCGTGGTATACCGCGACCTGTAACTGTAAATCGTGGCAGCCAATAAAAACACCATTCGAGTATTGGCCCACACCCGAATCACGCTCGGGTGTGGGCCTCTTAATAGATACATTACCGGGTGACTTGTGGTGTGGTTTATTGCCGTCGCCAAGGCGTGCAAATGGCCTTTATGGCTCGCCGCCCACCAAGATTCGCAAATACCCAGCGTCGCACATCCGTCTACATAGCGTATCTTCTTGCCATTCCATTATTAGCGCGGGATCATTGCTTGGGCGCCAGCGTTGCCCGCGGTACGTTTTTTAAAATGGTGTTTTGCGCTATTCTCTCACCATCGTTTTTTGCTGAGTATCGAGATACGCGAATAGCTAGGCAGCTAATGTTTGTGCTTAAGCTTTTTCAAACAGACCGCGCCAACTATTTGACTGCGTTCAATTTAATTTCATCGCGTGCTATCATAAACAAATACGTCCTCGTAGCTCAGCTGGATAGAGCATTCGCCTCCTAGTTGTATAAAAATTGGGCACCCCGCTGGAAACATTGGGAGTGAATCTACTCAAACTCAGGGAAACCTCAGCGAGTCATTTATTGGCATCGGTGGCAATCCTGAGCGAAGCCACCCTTAAACCGGTGGAACGTGCAGAGACTTGACGGGTAGCACCTACGGACAGGCACCTTTTAGGGTGTGTTTATGGTGAAGAGAAAGTCCAGACTACAAACAGCCTTGTGCTGGTGATGAAAATCATAGTGGTATGAAGTGAAAGGTCATGCGTTCGAATCGCATCGGGGACACCATCATTAACACGCTTAATAGCAGGTAACAGACTGAAAATAAAAAGATAACTCACAGTTCTACATTACGCCGAGAAAGCCATTTAGCTGCTAAGCGCTTATCGAAGAGAAACTCTGCCTAGCGAGTTAAAAACACCAGCTACTACGCGGGTCAGACCTTTTTTGGAAATACAATATCTACCGAACTTCCCTCTCCCAAAGTGCTGCGTAAAGTAACTACGCCTTTAAGCTGCTGATTCACCAGATTGAAGACAATATGCATACCCAAGCCACTCCCACCGGAACCGCGGCGCGTGGTAAAAAATGGCTCAAACACTTTTTTAAGGACATCGGCAGACATACCTTTACCATCGTCACTGTAATGAATATGTATATCATCGAGCTGTTCCTCAACAACAATACGTAAGCAGCCCGCCTCCCCTTCTTCATAGCCGTGTTGGACCGAGTTCATTACCAGATTAGTGATAATTTGTGACATCGCACCAGGCGCAGAGTTAATGATCAAATTAGGATCGCATTCCACCACAACGTTTAATTCAGTGAGGCGCAACTTAGGTTTAAGGCTGAGTAAGGTCTCCTCAATATAGCGTTTAAGCTCAAAAGTGCGATACTCGGTACTGGTCTGATCTACCGCCACCTGCTTGAAACTATGAATCAGGTCGGCTGCTCGCTGTAAATTTCCCAATATAATTTCTGTCGCCTGCATGCAAATAGAAAAATAACGCTTCAATGAAGAATTTGTCAGATCTCCTGTTTCATAGAGTGCGAAAGTCGCCTTGGTGTCTTCTCGCAATGTACTCGCTGCGGTCACCCCAACACCGACTGGGGTGTTAATCTCATGGGCGACACCTGCAACAAGGCCGCCAAGAGAAGCCATTTTTTCATTATTGACCAGCTGTTCTTGGGTATCTCTAAGCTCCACTAAAGCATGCTCAAGCTCGTTATTGGCTTTATCTGCCTGTTCAATTCTAAGTTCTAATTCAGCTCTGGTAGCCGCCAGATCAATATCCCGGCCTTCAATTTGAGCCAACATATTGTTAAAACCAGAAATCAGGCCGCCAATTTCGTCTTTGCCTGTCGGAATTGCCCGAATGGAATAATCACTCGAATCAGACACCGCTTTGGTGGCGCCCAGCAACGCCAAAATAGGATTCGAAATCAGCTTTTGAACATGCAGTGACAGCATGGTTGCTATGGCAATACTCACTAAAACCATTAACCCGACAATCATCCCATCGAGCCGAATAGAGTCCCACAAATCATTGAGCCCACGCTCAATGTACACGCTCCCTATCCTGTCATCACCCAAATTTACCGGACTCACCACAACCAGATGTTTTTTAGTATAAAAGTTTTCTGTAGGTGGAACTTGCGGGCATCGTAAGGTCTTATCTTCCAAGCTCTGATAACGCGCAAATAGGTTTTCTTCCCCGCCAGCTTCAACTCTGTAAATACAGGCCTGCAAAACTTCACGCTTGGCTTGCAGTGAAGATAGTATTTCGTTCGCCGCTCGCGCGTCATTAAAACTCAGCGCGGCGGCTGTGTTCATAGTAAAAACTTCTGCAACAGCAGTGAGGTTATTGGCCAAGGTAGTGCGGACGCTGAACCAATTAGACACCAGAAATACCGAGGCCGTCACAATTAAGCATAGCGACGTTGTACCTACAATTGCAGTCAACAATTTTACTCGAATAGGGATGTCAGCGCCGCGTATCATAAGCTCAAGAGTACTCCTTACTAGTTAACATTACGCGCCAATCTCAATAACTTTGAACTCACTTTTATGCTTGAACTTTTTGCTGCAGACTGATTGATATCAAAGCGAATTTTACCGTCCACAATAACAAACTGAATCATTCCCCCCATATTAATAAATTCTTGCTTATCGCTTACCGTCAGCACTGCTAGCTCGGCCATAGAACTAACCCAGTCTCTAAGGCTCTCGCGATCTGCGAAGTCTAAAAACACTAACTGGCAATTGCGAGCTTCACTGGGGTGCCGGATAAAATTAAAAATTATTTGCTGATTATGGTTTTGCTTATTACCTATCGTATCCATTAAGTTCGCATGGAATTGACTATTTCCCGCTACACACATAACAAAATCACTGCGAGTTACTGCCGGAGCGGGCCACTCAATAAATTTAGTAAAATTATATAAAAAAGCGGATTTAACACGGTACTCTAACTCAATATTCTCCGCGTAGGCATGGGTTGCCGAGCATATCAGCGGCAACAAAAAGACCAACAACATACGGAGCTTTAGCCCCAATATTGGCCACAAATTTTGGGAGCTTTGCATCAGAAGTGCCATGTAAACTGTCCATTCAGACTGCGGCTAATTTCACTATCACCACTAAACTCAGCATGTTGCGGGTCTAATAAATTACTCCCAATAATTGTAAAATCCACCTTTGGACTCAATTGCCAAATAGCACTTATATCTAAGGCCGAATAAGAATCCACCGCTACACTATCAAGACTGTCTACCCAGCGCGCCCTAGCCTGCAGCGACCACTTATCGGCGATATCCCAATCGAGCTGCAAGGACACCTGACTATTGGGATCGTTCTCATCATTCTCGGCAATACTGGTATCGCGGCTACCTGCATCTGCAGCCACATCCATATCAAAATAAATAAAGCTAGCCAGTATTTTCACCGCTGGCTTTGGCTCCCAACGCATGACCAACTCCAATCCTTTGCTTGTACCAGAACCCTCATTCACAATACGAATTGGCAATGTTTGTGGCTGCAACATATCATCTGACACGGCCCGAAGATTATCATATTCATTATAAAAAACGGCAATATCTGCCGACAATGTCGACTTAAAAATAGCCCGATAGCCCATTTCGTAAGCGACCACTTCTTCAGACTTAAAATTCTCATCGCCGACTATAACACCACCGAAAATTTCTACGGTGTGATCGAGACGATTTGGTATTCTCACCGCCCGTGAGACCGCGCCCCATAACGTATTCCTATCATCTAAAATATAGCCAAGACGAATACTGGGCTGGAACTCGTCATCGGTATAATCGTTTCTTTCATACTTTGCACCTAAGGTCAGATGCAAAGTGTCTGCAATCAGAGAGATCTGATCCTGTACAAAAATACCCAAGGTTTGATCTCTGCGTTTCTGCGGATTAAATGCAATGAACGCTGGATCAATATTTTCAATATCGTCATCGGTAACGTGGTAACCGGCACCCACTACAAAACTTTGCAGCTCCCCCACGGCGAAGCGATGTTTTATATCGAGGTCGTAGGTATTGCGATCCTCGGCAAAATTGACCCTGTTATCGCGGCTAGTCTGATCATAAATGAACTGAATTTCGGTTTCAGAACTTTCATCATAACGGCGCGTCCAGCGCGAAATGACATTATAGCCAGAGGCAAGTTCATCCTTACTGGTCGCTGGACTTTGGATCGAGCCAGTATAATAATCGCCTTGCACCGTTAATGTGTCGGTATCAAAGAGTTTAAAATCACTGCGAAACCCCAGTTGATTATTTTTACCCGGATCTTGGGCATCGCCGTTACGAGGCTTTTCCTGAGCATTATAGTGAGTGGTTTTTGCATAAACTCGATAGTGGCCCAAATCACCCACTTCACCACCGTAGCGCCATGCCGCAAAGCCCGAAAATTCGCTACCACCGCCAATTTGGTGAAAACCACCTTGAGTCTCGGCAGCAGATTTAGTCACAATATTCACAACACCGTTTACCGCGTTGGCACCCCACAGGGCCGCGCCAGGCCCTCGAATGACTTCAATTCGTGCTATATCATCCAGTAGAGTATCTTGAGCGTCCCAAAATACGCCGGAGTACAGTGGAGTATACAAACTGCGACCATCCATCAGCACTTCTAGCTTGTCAGCCGTTGTGGCATTAAAGCCCCTTGCGGTTATCGCCCAGCTATGAGAATCCAGGCGAGCAACCTGAATGCCGGGGACAAGGCGCAGGGCCTCAGGAATACTCTTAACCCCGGAACGAACAATCGTGCGGCCATCCAAGACAAAAACGGCGGCGGGAGATTGCTGTAGCGGCTCACTGCGCTTAGACACCGACACCACATCAATATTCATCAATGACTCTAAACTCATACCGGCCAAGTCATCCGCACGGGCCAGTAATATAGGCTCGGAGCTAGCTGCATAGCTACTGTTTATGACACTAATAAAAACCGCCAAAATAGACAGACCATTTCTTGCGGGTTTCTTACAAAATGTATCTAGGGCCTTAAAAAGATGCTTAGACATACTCTCTCAACTCAGTTATTGACGCGCAGGGGCAATCAACGCTTATTATATTTCATTACCTAACTATAACGTTCTTAGGCGACATTAGACTATTTCCTCTTTCTCCAATATAGCTTCTTTTACGTATACAGCCTCATTCGTAAGACTGGCCGCCTGCTATCATTATGTGAATAATCGGGATCAAAAGTCCGCAAATAAATGAACGAATGAGCACATCAGTAACAATTTTATTAATGTGCAATGGATCAGTAGCTAACTATTTCATTGACGCCGCACTCCATAATACCGTGGCGCATGGCTTGAGTAGCAGTCAACCGCTCAAGCGAGAATTTCACTAGCGCTATTAAGCCAAACTAATACATGGGTATCTGCCGTTAATATTGATCGTTTACAGTCTGTGGTGATCCATGAGATGCAGGGTGAGCTTTTCGCTTATGGTCCGCCCTGCGATGTCACAGGCACGAAGAAAATATATGCCACTCGGTGATCCACTGCGCCACGACTGGCCATATGATGACGAGATAATAGTGTTTTTATCACTTGTTTGAAGGGGATGACAACTGTGTTTTAGAACCAACAGTGAGCAAGCCAGATTTGTTGTTGAGCACAGCAATACCAACCATGCTATAACACACTATGGCTTTGAACTGATTATGTTTAATCTTGCGCTTACCGCCGTCAATCTAGAATATTCAGCCCCCGAACAGGCCGAGGAGTGACGGTATCTGTTTTAAGGCCGGGCGGTATTTTTTGATATACCACGCAGCGAAATCATCTTCTATCTTAGCCTGACTGAATTGCCAATTGAACAAACAGAAAGCTGGCACAGGGAGGATCGATAGTTAAGGAGCTAAAACCCCAGTTTCGTGACAATACCGTGCTGTACCAACTCGGCCGCTCAAATTTTTCTATAGAGAGCAACGCCAAGCGCACTGGATTCTCAGAATCCAGTGCATTTATTTGCGCGCTTAAAAGTTGAACGGGCATAACATCAAAGCACTAGCGGCGCCGGAGTAATTTAAGGTAAACGTGCTTCACATCAAACACGCTGCTAGCGACACAAACCTAGCTCTAGATAAAGCACGCAATATTCTGCGGTGCTTGATGACTGACCGCCACTTGCCGACCAACCACCTCCTCATCACCAGCTAATATTGCATACGCCGCCTCGTCATCCGCCGCCGTATTGGCCAGAAAGCGTCGGCCATCAGCCAGCCGACCAACCACAATACCCAAGCTAGGTTTGTCGCGTTTATAGACAACAGTGTAGGTTTCCACTGTGCCAAGACCGTTGGCTTCTTCTGCCACCTCAACAAGCGGTAAACTATTAAGCTGGGCCTGCATACTGGGATCTGCATTCTTGCAGGGTGTGTGCGGCGCCTGCGCTGAGTATAAACCGACTGATTGCTTAGATAAAAAACCGCCGTTCGCAGTCATCAAGCCAAACGCTGACGGCGACTCGCGCAGCTGATCCGTCAAGCTGGCAATAGCGTGAGTGCTGTAATTATTTCCTGCACCACCAAAGAAGGATAATCCACCGGTAACGGTTAACGATTTATCAGTGTTCCAATCAAGTCCCATAGCCTCACACGCTGCCAAAACCGCGATAGGAAAGCAGCTGTAAATATCCATAACATCAATATCAGCAATCGATTTACCGGCCGCGGTAAGCACGCCGCTAAGCGTTAAATTCATAGATTCTGACAGCGACAGATCTGAACGCGAAGACACAAAGCGGTCGTCGACATCGGCATAGCTATGTAAATAGATCCACTGAGACTCAGGAACACCTAGCTCTAGTGCCTTATCGACCGAACACATCAGCAGTGCCGCCCCCTGGTTGACCGCATCCTGCGCCACCATCCATTTCGTGTACGGAGACGCCACCCAATAATTAGCCGGTGAAACCGTGTTTAAAAACTCAGCGCTGCGCCCAACAGGAAATTGGGAATAAAGGTTACTGGCCGCGACATTCGAGAATTTCGCAAACATGTCAGACACCAGCTGGCGATGCTCGGCGACGCTAAGTTTATGGCGCGCACGCCAGGCGTGTTCAAACAGAGGATAGACCTGAGTGGGATAAGTAATACCATGGGCAATTTCATGCTCGGAAAACAACCAGTGACAACCGCGGTCATCAAGATCACCATCAACGGTTTCACTCCAGTCTACCACCAATCCTGCCTTAGTGACTTGCTTAACAATATCGGTAGCCTCAGCTCCCGCAATTAAGCCTAGCGACATTTCTCCAGCAGCGATTTTCTCGGCAAATTCGTTCACAAAGCGCTGCGGCGAATGACCACCTTCGCGACCGTAGATTGCGCGCTGTGGATTCGCGCCAATGCGTTTTGCTAGAGAGCGCGGCATATTATTACTAGAGCCAAACGGACCCTGACCGCCAGGTATCGACTCCATAAAACCGCGAACAAAGGCAATAGTATCAATATGAGAGACCAATTCACCTTGGGCATTGGCCGCCGCTATTGCCACATTGGCGGCCTTGGCAGCAATATCAACTGGCGACATTAACGTTTCGGCGGTCACTTCATCACGAAAAACATATTGCCCAGACGCTATCAGAATTGGAGTTGTATTAGCCACAAAGCTTCCTCATTAATCATTATTTATAGGTTATATCGCGCTCAATCACGCAAAGCGAATTGACAGCCTAAATGGCATACTATGGTATCTCAGTCGGCACCGTTAAGGTGTAAAACGCCGTTAAATACATCGTAAACAAGCGCGTTTTAGGTAACTCGCTATAAAAACTGTGTGCAGATAATATTGCTATTATTATTCACGTCAAATAAAAAACAGGTCTGGTATCAACCTTGATGCCAAGCTCAAAACCAGTACCAAACCTGCAAAATTTAACCTTTTATCAAATCTAATGATCACCGACTGCCGGCCCGCGTTCAAAACACTAGGGCGCCATATTATTATTGTGCGCATCAACAATATACATATTATCAAAGCGTTATTGCGTTCAATAAACGCCACCTAATGCACTCGATCGTCAATATTAAACATCATTTTAAAACGGCGGCGCCCGCCCACACTTTAGTGTTTACTCCAGCTTTACATATTATATATGCCTTAATGACGACGGATTCCGTATATGCCTGCAGCTCGGATCCAGCTAATCTGCAAAAGTAATCAGGGATAAGTTAATACCCACGGCGCCTTCTTGCCATAGGGGTGTCGCTATAGCGACTGCAGCAGATGACCACCATCAACTGGCAGGGCAACACCGGTAATAAACGAGCCGGCCTGACTCGCCAGCATTAGCAGCGGCATTGTTAATTCATCCATGTTACCTAAGCGCCGTGGCGGAATTTTATTGAGATACAGCCTACCTTTTTCTGACCGGAAAAAATTCGTGTTAATTTCAGTTTCAAAGTAGCCTGGACACAGGGCGTTGACTCTAATATTGTGTCGCAATAACTCTTGAGCGCTATTTTTAGTCAGCTGAATAACACCGGCTTTGGCCGTTGCATACAGCGCATTATTTGCACCGGGCTGCAATCCTAGAATAGACGCGATATTAATAATACTCCCGGTGACGCCAGCCTTAATCATTCGCTCAGACGCATCTCGAGACACCCGCCACACCGCTTTTAAATTGGTATCTACGGTAAAGTCCCACTGTTGCTCGGTACTATCTACAAAGCGACTAGGGTTGGCCACACCGGCATTATTAACAAGAATTGACACAGTGCCAACGCTAGCTTCCACCTGATCAAACGACGCCACCACTGAGTCTGCATCATTAACATCCATAGCCACCGCAATCGCTTGGCCTCCCGCCCCGATAATATCTGCCACCAAAAGCTCAAGTCGATCTACGCGTCTCGCCGCGGCCACAACGGTCGCTCCGGCCTGCGCCAACACCATCGCAAAATGAGCACCCAAACCACTGGATGCACCGGTTACTAAAGCAACTCGGCCAGACAGATCTAGACTACTAAATATTGCTGTATTCATACTTTTTAGCTCTTTAACGTTTATTCGCCCTTCTCAATCAAAGCCAAACCTAATTCGGCTAACGGTGCAGCCAAGCCACCATAATCAAGGGCTTTTTGACTGGAGGCATTGCCATCTAAAGCACGCTTATATACGCCCTGTAAAATTGCACTTAAACGAAAAAACGCAAACGCCAAATAGAACACCCAGTTATCAATGCCTGAAATACCACGGCGATCACAATATTGTCTGACGTAAGCTTGCTCAGTCGGAATACCCAGGGCACTACGATCTGTGCCACCCAAGCCAGGAATAGCTGCATCACTGGGAATGCGCAACTGCATACACTGGTAAGCCAAATCTGCGTATGGATGTCCAAGGGTAGACAACTCCCAGTCCAGCAATGCCAAGACCTCACTGCCTTGGTGTGAGAACATCATATTGTCCAACCGAAAGTCACCATGATTGATACACACCAAGCCATCATCAGCAGGCAAATTATCATTCAGCCACGCTATTAGCTCTTCCATAGCGGGCAGTGTTTCAGTCTCGCTAGCGCGGTACTGCTTGGTCCAACGACCGATTTGACGCTCAAAATAATTACCTGGTTTGCCGTAATCGCTCAAACCAACTTTGTTGACATCAACATTGTGTAAATCTGCCAACACCTGATTCATCGCGTCGTAAATCGCGCCACGCTCTGCGGGGGTTTGCTCAGGTAGAGCCGCGTTCCAGAAAATGCGGCCATCAAGATAGTCCATCACATAAAACATTGAGCCAATAACGCTGTCATCATTACATAGTACCCGCATTTTCGGCACTGGGACCTCGGACGTCGTCAGGGCCTGCATAACTCGAAATTCACGATCTACCGCATGGGCAGATTTAAGTAACTCACCCGGCGGCTTGCGCCGAAGCACATATTTACCACTGGCGGCCGCAATCAAATAGGTCGGATTAGACTGCCCACCAGCAAATTTCTCTGCCGTTAACGGCCCTTTAAAGCCGTCGATATTGGCTTCGAGATACGCCGTTAACGCAGTAATATCTAGCTCAAATGTATCTGCCATAAGACCTCCTTAACTAGAGTAACGATTAATGATTTTCTTACCCAGTGCCATTTGATGCACTTGGTCTGGGCCATCGGCCTGACGACACCAGCGCGCATAGTTAAACGCTTCAGCCATAAAGTAATCTTCGGTCAAACCACCGGCGCCATGTAATTGCATACAGCGGTCAATCACATTTTGCACCAACAGCGGCACGGTCGTTTTGGTTGCCGCAATCATATCAGTAGTTTGCGTCGGACCCTGCTCATCAATTTGTTTACAGGTTTTGAGCACTAATAAGCGCGCCATTTCAATTTCAGAGAAGCTGCGAGAAATCTCCTCACGCACTGACTGATGCTTACTGAGCGGCCGGCCAAAGGTGGTACGAGACACCGCGCGGACACAGGCTAATTCCAAAGAACGCTGGGCTGCGCCAATCAGCCGCATGCAATGATGCATACGGCCGGGTGCCAAGCGACCTTGGGCAATTTCAAAACCCCGCCCCGCACCCAGCAAGACGTTTTCTAGGGGGACCCGTACATTTTTAAATACAATTTCGGCATGACCAATCGGCGCATCATCGTAACCTAGGGTTGTCAGTGGCCTAATAATTGACAATCCTGCGGTGTCCTTGGGTACCAATATCTGAGTTTGCTGCATATGCCGGCTGGCATTCTCTGGATCAGATTTGCCCATCACAATAAAGATCTTAGTGCGCTCATTCATGGCACCGGTGATAAACCACTTACGACCATTCAATACCCAGTCACCGCCGTCTTTTACAATACTCAATTCAATATTTGTCGCATCACTAGACGCCACTTGGGGCTCAGTCATGGCGTAGGAAGAACGAATATCACCACTTAGCAGCGGTGTTAACCACGTGTCACGCTGAGCGTCTGTGGCGTACTTCATAAATACTTCCATATTGCCGGTGTCGGGCGCATTACAGTTAAACACCTCTGGCGCCCACAATACCCGACCCATCAGTTCAGCTAGCGGTGCGTAATCGATAAAGCTCAAGCCGCCATGCTCACAATACTGTGGGAACTCCTCTGGACAGAATAAATTCCACAAGCCGGCTTTTTTGGCCTTATCTTTAAGTTCATCCATCATCGGCAAAATAGCAAAGCGGTCCTTGGCAGCGTGTAATTGTTCTGCATAAGGTTTTTCGTTGGGATAAATATGCTCATCCATAAAAGTGCTGAGCTTCTTTAATAACCCCTGTGCTTTTAGACTGGGCGTAAGATCCATTATTCAATCCTCAATTACGGGTTGCAGCCACGTTGCGGCCATATAAATCATTGCATTTGATTAGGTATAAGTAATTAGACGACGATGCGCAGTACTTTCAAGGTGGGGCGCAGCATTAAACGTATTCAAACTAAAATTCACTCCACGGGTAAAAAACCGGGTCACGCCAGTATTTTTGGCCTGTAAATTAGTATTCACCATGGTTTCCACATCCAGCTTTAAGACCTCTCGCAACATAGCACTCACTGGCCCGCCAGAGGTAACCACTAACACCTGGCCCTTTTCTGCTGACAAGGTCACTAAGGTGTCACGTACTCGTTGTTCAAAATAATTCCAAGACTCGGTCACATCTGATAACTCATTGCGACTCCAAGCGAGTAAAGCCGACCGCAGCAAGCGATAGAAGGTCCGTGAATCACTAAGATCCATCGCCTCACCATTAAGCATGTCACCGCTAAGCGCAATATAGCGCTCTAACAAGATGCCAGAGTCGTATTCATTCAAACCTGGTAGCTCTATTGCATCGGACGCGGCAATCGATATTTCGCTTGACCCCTCCCTAATTCCCGCCAGGGTTTCGCGGTGACGACGCAAGGTGCCAGTATATACGGCGTCAAAATATTGCTCCGTTACGGCAAAGTGTCCACCCAAGAGGCGAGCTTGCTCCCAGCCTAGATCGGTCAAACGATCATAATCATCAGTGCCAAAAGCAGCCTGACCATGCCTAACTACAACAACCTCTGCCACTTCGCCTCCGAAACTCTAAACTATAAAATTTATGCTCAATGTCATATGCCTTCAAGCGACGAGAACGGTATTTTGGGGCCATAATAACGGCAGCAAGATCATTGTTGAAATTTATTATTTTTATAAAGCATAATAAGCACAGATTATTATTATTATATAATGCCATTTGTTCATCGAGCGAAGTATATGAACACCATCAAAATAGATTTAAATTTATTCACTGTCTTTGATGCAATTTACTCACAGCAAAGCCTGACCCGCGCGGCTGGAGTATTGCATGTTAGCCAGCCCGCCGTGAGTAGTTCACTGGCTAAACTACGCAGTATTTTCGATGATAGACTTTTTGTGCGCACCAGCGCCGGTATGGTGCCAACGCCTCTTGCGAGGCAACTTATAGGCACGGTGAGAGAATCCTTAAAAAATCTGGATAGCTGCGTTGCTGCCAGAACCCCCTTTGAGGCAAGTACCGCAAGCCGGACCTTCCGTATACATGCAACCGAAAATGCCGAGCTAATATTATTGCCGGCACTGTTAAAGCAACTTAAACGCCATGCACCCAAGGTAAATTTAGAAGTGGTCTTTTTTGATCGCCGAGAAGTGGCCTATCAAATGGCCAGTGGCAATGTGCACCTCGCAGTTGATGCACCGCTGCTAAGCCACCCCGAGCTGATTAGCCAGCCCCTGCAAACTGACCGCTATGTTTGTGTCATGCGCCCCAATCACCCGCTGTGCAACAAGGCAATGACGCTAGAAGCGTTTTTAGAACATGAGCACATTCATATATCTAGCCGTATGAAAGGGGCCGGGCATATTGATTTAGCACTGCGATCCATTGGCCAAAAACGCCGTATCGGGCTTCGTTTACAGCACTATGCGGCGCTGCCAACCTTGCTCGCGGAGTCTAATTTTATTGCCGCTGTACCCGCCACCGTTGCAAGTCACTGGCATTTATCCAAGCAACCACTGCCCTTCGACACCCCAAAATTAGAACTGCAGTTATTCTGGCATAAAAGCGTGGAAAACGACCCCGCGGTAATTTGGCTCCGCGAATTTACGATGCAACTAGTACAAGAGCATTAATTGCTCGCGTTATTAGCTAACTGCTGACTCATGCGATAGCGACCCGGCGCCAAACCAAACCAGCGCTTAAAGGCCTTTTGAAACGAGCTTTGATCGCTAAATCCCAGTTCAACAGAAATGTCCAGCAAGGGCGTCTCACCATCATCCACAAGTTGCTTTGAGCGCTGCTTGCGAGCGTCATCCACCAAACATTTAAAATTGGTATCCGTATTATTAAGACGACGCTGCAAGGTACGTGGCGCCAAGCCCAGCTCCGCCGCCACATCATCAAGTTTTGGCACCCCTTCCGGCAATTGTCGAACCACGCAGGCAATCACACCTTTCACGATGCGATCTTCCATCTGCAGTTTCGCCAGCTCTGATCGCGCCGTTTGCAACAGCGAATTATAGATGCCGGTGTGGGGAAACCGAGTCGGCCGATCGAGAAAATGGCTATCAAATTTCACTGCATTCGCATTGCAATGGTATTTGACCGGCGCTTCCAATATCCGCTCAATTTCGCTGTTGTCCGCCGGTCCGGCATGGCTAAAATAAACCTCTCGCTGATTACACCAGCGGTCTAATATGGTTTTATGCGCATGATACCAACTTGTAAAAAAGAATTCAGTCAACTGCCGCGACACCGGTTTACGCTCTGGCACCACCCAGGTTAAGTGCGTCCATTCATCGTCGGTTTCACTATACATAACGTCACCGTGATCGATCAGCAAGCGCGAGAAATGCACCACCGCATCGAAGGCAGCGCGGGAGTTTGGCGCACTCATACCAAGATAGCTCACCATTCCCCAGGCTGCTGGCGACGAATTTGCGCCAGCATTGGCACCCAAAAACGGATCTTCCAGCATCGCACTGGCGACATCTAATATGACCTCAAATAAACGCAGGGGGAAGCGCCCTTGCAGGGTCAGATGCTCCGCCGGATTAAAACCCACCGCCGCGATGAAGCTCTGTGCATCAACACCGCGATTTTCGATGTACTGCAACAAATCAACCAAATATTCAGAGCACACTGTTGGTGTACGCACGACCTCACCTCTTTTACTTAAGCTTTAAAATAGCGTAATAAAGCGCAATTTAGATCATAGATACGCAGTCTAAAAATAGATTGGGGCTAGAATCGTATCAACTATTAGCGCATGCCACACTACGCGTCATAAAAGCGCAATGCAGCGCGTGACTGTCATTCTTTCCGCTAATTCACGCCGCTAGCGGTAAGACAATCGAGCGCACATGATAACTATAATAATATGCGAAAAACGCCACTCAGCTGTGACGAGTTAATGCCCTAGTATTTGGAAAAACTGACAGGATTAAAAATGCAGCGTCGAACAAGAATTCCCGACGTCCCGCTTTGCAAGCCGCCTAGAATAATTATGCAGAAGATCCTGAGAGACTCCCTATTAAATAAAGGATGGAAGATAAATGGCGGCGCTACCGAGTAGCTGTGATCTCCCAAAGACTAATCACCGCAGCAAAAATATGGCGGATACTAGGTCGCAAATAAGTTGGCCAACCACGTACTAATTTCACCCATTGCCTTGTTGTGATCTGGTTTTGGCCCCTGCAAACCAACAAAGCCATGGCAGGCGCCAGCATACAAGCTGTACTGCACCGTATTGTCATGCCGCTGCAGACGCTCAGCGTACCTCGCGCCATCATCCCGCAGAGGATCGCGTTCAGCCGTCAGTAATAACGTCGGCGGCAAATCATCTAAATCATCACGTATTAATGGGGTAGCACGGGGATGACGGGTTTGCCCAGCCTCAAGTAAAGGACTATCCCTAAGATAGGTATCCCAAAACCACATCATTAACTTGCGAGTGAGTACCGGACCTTTCGCATTCTCATCATAAGATGGCGTGCCTGGCTCGTAATGATCTGTTACCGGATAAATCAGTACCTGTCCCTTAACCACGCCCGGCAAACACTCTCTCGCTTGCAAGGCGGTAACTGCAGCGAGATTGCCGCCCGCACTATCACCCGCCACAGCGATGGCATTGGGCTGTCCGCCATAGAGCGAAATATGCTCGTAGGTCCATTTTAAAGCCGCCAGACAATCTTCGGGCGCCGCTGGAAAGGGATGCTCAGGCGCCAGACGATAATCCACCGCGACAACAATACAATCACTGTGGTCGCATAGATCCCGACACAAGGGATCATAGACAACCAAATCACCAATCACCCAACCGCCACCATGATAGTAAATCACCACCGGAAATGGGCCCTCTCCCGACGGCTGGTAAATACGTAGTCGAATGCGACCGTGCGCGGTTTCAATATCCGACTTCTCAACCACAATGTGTTTTGCGGTTTTTCCAAGCCAGCGCAATCGGGTGTCTGCTTTTACTGCGCTGCGAATCACAGCGGCTTTAAGTTGTGTTTTCATACACCATGCTTATTGTTAAAAGAAATAATACCCACTCAATCCGAGTAAGTGCCACGGCGCTAGGCCGAGCGCTTTTCAGCACTAGCGGGCGGCACAGTCACTAACGGAGTAATTGGTAGCGCGTGCAAGATGGCCACATTTCGGCCGTTGCCATCTGCTCGCAAATACGTCTTGCTGTTGCTCCAGCCAGTTGGTGTGTAGAAACCCCATTTGCGGATTTTTGGTCCGGTAATAAAGAGGGTCAGACTATCCGGGGTATCCAATAACAATCGGTGTGGCGCACGCCCCAGACGCGTCGTAAAACTGCCTATTTCTAATACTCGGTCTTTGCCTGGCATTTCTTCCAGTATTCGTCCGCGCAGAACGATCGACGAATTAAATACCCAAGGGTGGTCGTGTAAATTAATATCTGGATCATCACCCGTCACATGATGAAGGTACACATTAAACAGGCGATTACGCGGCATCACATACCAGCGCGTCAGATAATCAGTACCAATGACTTTGCTGGGTATACGGTGGGTAATTTGTTCAGCTTTGGCCTGCAAGCGGCGCAATAGAAAAGCGGGCAAACGCATAACTAGCTATTCTCAATATCGAAGGTGGCGTCTGCAACGCGCATTAAAAACCTTGCTTAAGGCGCATAGTACCATTGCTCGGGGTATAGACAATATGATTACACGGCATCAATAGCCCCGAAAGGGCGCCACCAAGAATTAAAAAAAGTCTAATAAAACCCGCTTTCAGCGACATATTCACTGACTGAGGGTCTGTCCAAATTAATCGCCATATAACGCACAAATCAATAGCAAAATAAGACGCTCCACGCAACCAACTGGACAAGGCCATTTTTACTATTATGCAGTGTAGTCGATGTTTTCAGGGTCAAATGTCAAGCCGGCCCAGCATCCCTAAAGACATTCAATTTTAGGGCGTTGGTACCGCAGGAATTGACCACAGGAGTGCGGCGGAACGCATTATTAAAACATCAAAGACCGTGTTGATGTTTAACATAAGGAGCTCATGAGAGGGGTAACAAAAAGATTTCCCAATAGAGACACCAAAAAAAGCGTATACTATACTAGTAGAGTATGACACAAACAGCGTTGATACACGCTAGATATATCACTACACCTCATATCGGAGGCATAAAAGATACGAAAAAAGACAACGAGAGTAGGACTTCATTATTCTCTACAACAAGATTTGCCCCTAATTCAGATAGTAGCGATTATCAAAGCGGGTAAACGAGCCAATATTTAACAAGGAATATAGAATGAGTAAGACACCCGCAAAAGATATCGTCACTACCGCCACTATTGAAGAACAAACGGCTGCTTTTTTAAAGTCTGGGGGCGCGGTTCAATATGTAGTCAAAGGCGTCAGTGGACAAATAGTTCCTCCCTCGACTAAACAGCCTGAAGTAAAAAAAGCTTGATGATTTAAATGCTTAGCACTAAAGTCTAGTATCAACATCTAGGACAAAAGCAAACACCACTCCTAGCAAGCTACAGCGCCGCCACCTCAATAGATACTTTCTGACAATTCAGAAGGTGGCAAAGCGCTCACCCAAACCACCAGTCAAAAAACGACTGCACTACTCACACCTATGCGTTGACGTCGCCTTTAAATTAATAACATAAAATAACAAGTTACCTCGATACGAGCTAAATAGCTCTCGCATATCTAAAGTCATCACATCATTAATACGGTGCTTGTCTAAGCCGTAAGCCAAGCGTACGATTTTTTAAGCCTAGTAGACTATCAAGTATCCATTGCCGTTCTTTGTCATCAGCGCCGGCTTTGAGTAAATGCACAAGCATGGGGTCAGCGATCCCAATAGCCTTTATCAATCTTGAATATCAATATGCCTCTTCCTCATTAACAAATAAGGGTTTCAATATTGCTCTTCAAGAAATTAAGTAGTTATAAGTTATGGTGTATAGCGTGTATTGCTATATTTAAGTCCTCCTAAAAGTTGTTGCGCCCAATCGCTGGCTGGCCACTGTATACGCACCACTTTTATATACATCAGCTTTGCCACACTCTGGCGGTGAAGTGGTCGGTCGCCTATTTAGATTATTTGATGCCTAGGACCCACGCATGGTAGGCAAACTCTGACGACATAGACCAGAAAAAGAGACGAAATTGGGCAAGGGAGCGTTTCGATGACGGGGGCATACTCGAGCACACCGCCTCTACTGCGATACGCATTTCAGGTTTAGCGCTATTAGTTATTAGCGGCTGGTGGCAACAATCCCTTCAGCTTGCCATGAAGCTAATCGTTGTCGTTCTAATTTTTCTACCTATTAAGCACTTTGACTATTAGCTCTATCACTTTGGCGTTAATACAGCCAAAATACACCGCAGCATTCCTGACGGCGACATTTTAGTTCACCAAATTATGAGCAAGCCTGCCACCATCACTCGTTGTTCCTGATTATCACTACACCAGCCAGCGCCATTGGCAACATGATTTTGGCTGTATTTCGTCATTGTCAAACCTATATAGATAAGACCTAAGATGACTAATAACAAGCAAACCGCATCGCGTCATTTTGCAATACGCCCATATCAAATTCGGCTTATAGCCAGGACGATGGGCTATATATTTTGCTGATCATGTGGCCCGTTTTTACGCTGTGCCGCCTGCTATTAGCTAGCGTTTTTACTGCAACAAGTAATATCCGTTGTCGCCACCGCTATTACGTTTTCACTATATGTGCACTGGCAAATGGCGCGACTTTATTTGCGACAAATTCATCTCGGTAAAATCGAGTTAGAAAAAAACCTAGCAAACTGCAGAATGAAACCAACAACACGGACAATAATAATGAAAATAATTCTACTGCTGTCTATTCTAATTGCGTCCGGTAAAGCTTGGACCGACGTCAAAGAGAAAAACCGCAGAGACTATATTGAAGAAGTCGTTGTTACTGCGCAAAAACGCACTGAAACGGCACAAGATGTGCCACTCTCGGTATCGGTAATGAGTGCCGAGCGCATGCAGGCCTCCGCCATAAAGTCCTTTGACGACGTCGCCCTTGCCAGCCCCAACACCGATATCAATATGACCCCAGGCTACGTGCAAGTGGGCATGAGGGGCCTGAATTCACCGATAAATGATGGCATGGAGCAATCCGTTGGTTTTTATGTCGATGGTATTTATTACGGCAAGCTCTCATTTTTACAAGACGCCTTTCTCGACCTCGCGCGCGTCGAATTATTAAAGGGCCCGCAGGGTACATTATTTGGCAAAAACACCGTGGCCGGCGCAATAAACGTGACTAGTGCCAAACCGCAGCACGATTGGCAGGCCACGGCGACCACCACCGGCGGCGACTTTGGCAACCAGGAAATTACCGCCATCGTGAATGCCCCTCTCATCGAAGATAAACTCGCGCTGCGCTTAGCCGCCACCAGCCATACCAAAGACGGCTATGTTTATAATTCAGTCCGCAATGTCAATGAGAAGCAAGTCAATAAACAAGGGTTTCGCGGCAAACTATTATTCGACGCCAGCGACGACCTTAATGTTATTCTGACCTTGTATCGCGGCGAAGCTAAAGACAACGGCCAAGGTTGGGAACCCTTTGTATTACAGCCAGACGCGACCGCCGTCCACGGACTGTTCGACCAAAGCCTAGAGGATCGCTTTGATTATATTGGCCACAGCAATAGCGACAACGCCAGCAGCAGTGAATCGACGGTTATTAACCTGGATACTAACTGGGATTTCGGTGAGCAATTACTGACAATTATCGCTAGTCATGCACAAATGACCGAGTCCTTATATGTTGACGCAGATACCGGCCCCGCACCCATTGCCGACTGGGACAGGCAAACCGAATACCATCAACAAATGCTGGAAATTCGCTTCACCTCAGCACCGGGAAAACTAGAATACATAGTGGGCGCTTTTGGCTTTCGTTCAGACAATCACCTAGATGGTGATTTGCGTATGCTACCCGATCCCGCCGTCAGCGCTGTGCTATTAAATGCGCTATCGTCGGCACTGGCTGGTCAGCTTGCGCCCATCACCGGCCCACCGGGCACTATTCTTGACCCCCTGCTTTATAGCGCTACCACCGACGCATTAATCCAAACATTTCAACAAGACACCAGCACACTCGCCCTATTCACCCAACTAAGCTGGAATATCAATGATCGCCTCACTGCCATTGCAGGACTGCGCGCCTCCAAAGAAACCAAGCAGGTTAATCTGGTACAAGACTACGAGCAAACCGGCCTGCTCCTACAGAGCGCATTTGGTGTCACCGAGTACACCTTGCGAGACAAGCGAAATGAATCCAATATCGCCCCCAAGTTATCCCTAAAGTACGCCTGGGACGATCAAATGATTTATGCGTCTTACTCAGAAGGTTTTAAAGCCGGCGGTTATAATCCTCTGGCACGCACCGCCGAAGAATCCAATTTTGATCAAGAAGCCGCCATCGCATACGAACTGGGCTATAAGCTTACCGCTTTAAATGGCGCACTAACCGCTAATGCGGCGGCCTTTCAAACCCAGTTTAGCGACATGCAGATTCAAGCGTTTATTGGCAATGGCTTTCTGGTTAGCAACGCGGCTAAAGCGACCACCGAGGGGCTGGAGCTCGACCTTAATTTTCAACCGTGGCGCGGCACCATAATCTACGCCAGTGCCGGCTATACTAATGCTCTATTTGATGAATATACCGATGGGCCCTGTAAGGCTGGCTCCTCAGATGACACCTGCGACCTCACTGGCAGGCAACTACCCAGAGCGCCAAAATACAGCGCCAATTTTGGTTTCCACACCGCAGTACCGCTAATAAATAACAAATTAGCGCTGGTATTGGGCGCTGATTACAGCTGGCGTGACGATATTTTCTTTGATCTAGATCTCGACCCCATAGACACCCAAACCGCCTACTCGCTAGTAAATTTACATCTTGGCCTGGTCGATCCTCAGAAACGCTGGCGCTTTATAGTCCATATTAAAAACCTAGAAAACAAGCTAATCCGCCAATTCACCGCTGACCTACCGATCTTCGAAGGTTCACATATGGGATTTTTAATACCGCCAAGAATGATAACTGCAGAACTCAGTGTCAGTCTTTAATATCGTTTCAAAATGATAATAGCGACCCGCATTTATACTCAAGAAGATATCCGCGGCACCTGATCCAGTAATGCCTAGCTTATTACTGGAATTTTCATCGCCACCTTACCTCGCAGCCACAATACTACCGACTCGCATGTTAGCGCGGCTGACGTATTTCAATAGGATTTCTTCTCAATTTCACCGTCGCTCTCACCCCAAACAGCCCCATATTCGGAATCAATTCAAAAAGCCTCAGCTACCCACTGACTTATGCATGTTACCGGCACATTCGAGCTTATTGCCACCCCGCTATTAACAGTCGGGTTTTGGTAGCCAATCTACGCAATATTAGGCGCAAGTCTGATTCCGCGGCAGTGATTGGGATCGGCTATTTATATTTTTTATAATAGTGAAGGATTTTTTATCGCCAAACTTATTTAGTAAAACGTCGTCGAGGTAATTACTGGAACAATGCGCCGATGGTGCGATGTTTTAGGCACGTAAACACCGCTTGGTTTCTAACGCTGGGTTATTGGCATACTACCAATACTCAGCAATCCATTACAGAATACCTTGTTGGTGATTCCAGCCAAACAAGACCACATCAACATAACGATGACTTAAGTCCAAATACCGCCGAGGGGGAGTTTTGGATTAGCCTCTAAAGCGTCATCAGGTTTGCTTGACCACTACGAAGGTCTATTAGGGGGCCACGTTGATTTGTAACGGAGTACCTTTGATATAGGCATTAACAAAGGCTACGCCCTCAAAAAAGGCGAGATGCACTTTTAAGTAGGAAACTTTTTATGGAGCGATTGCGTCTGTTGGCCTACTCGCTATTGAACCTTGGATTACCAGCAAAGATGATATGCTGATGGCCAGTGCAGTAGTCATAATGGTTGGCACATTAGTTCTACTGCAGATGGCAAAGAGAAATGAGATGGACGTTATTATCAGCGCCAAGCGCTCATAATACCGATATGAGAACAGGGGATTAACGGAGTGCAATCAGCGCTGCAACCACGTATTTAACTGCGCCGCGACACGCTGATCATGCAACATTGCCAAATGACCTAAGTCATAAAAAATACGGCAATTTTCTTCTAAAAATTGCAGATTAAATTCAGACTTAGTATGTTTACCCCAGCTACTGTCGGGGTGCACCAGACCATCACTTAGAAGACGCGACATGCCTTTAATGTCACGCTTAGACAAAGTTGCACCTATGGCATAGTGCTCTATACCTGCAGCCAATGGCACTGAGCAGCGGTGATCGGCATTATCTTCATGCTCGTCATGGCGCTGCCAATCGTCATCTAATATATTACCGTGACGCAGATCGGTAATGCCCGCACTACGAATTCTGCCGAGGGCGGCCAAAGGCGCAGTGTAGGGGCTGTAAGTCATCGACTTTTGCAACCAATACCCACCACGCTCAAGCGCCGAGCCGTGGTGTGGCGTACCCACGTAAACGACTTTGTCGACTTTTTGTAACCACGGCCTTTGCTGCTGCTGCGCCAAACACAGGGCACTGCGTGTCAATAAACCACCCATACTAAAACCAACGATTGTGACCGATTCTACCGGCACGGGCCACGCATCAACCAAGCCACTGATCTGTTCGCCAAATTCACGACCATTTTCAGAGATGTGACGGCCAGAATTATAATGTGCATAAACCGGCGTATAACCGTGTGCATCTGCCAGCATACGACCGTGATTATGCTCTTGAGAGGTCCACTCCATATCATTCATACAAAGGCCGTGCGCCAAAATTAGAATCCGACCACTGGGGCTAAAATCGGCCTCTGCGAAGGCACAGGGCTGAGGATATACCTCAACCGCGCGCAGGGAAGTTTCAAACAAGCTCGCAAAAGCTATTTTTGGTTCGATTTGATCGCCGTCTACATCAGAATTTTGAGACCTGTCTCGAGGCAGATACACCCGCATCCGCATGGGAATCGCCAGTGGATTAGCCGTTTTAAGCAGGTGGTCTCCGCAAACGCCGTTTAACGCCGCAATAGCCGCAGCGCGATGCGGGCCCGGCGGATAAAATTTATCGAAATAATCCGATGCTGGCGTGAGTATAAGGTCAGTGGCACTGCGGACGCCCCTGTTCACCTGCCGCACCACTTCGTGAACCAGACCTGCAATACCCGGTGCTCGACCCTGCGGCGCTTCACCGAGGGGCAGCGGCACAGACGCAATATTACGATACATGCCCTCGACAATATCAGTGACATTTTCTACCGCATCAAAAGCTAAGCGGGCCGCGCCATGCAGACTTTTTCCAGTTTCCATACTTCCTCTCGGTGGTCAGTCTCTCGCGCTAGCTCGCATTTTCTGTTGGCAAAGCGCTGTTCAATAAATATACGACTAGCAATATACCTACCATAAGCGAGAGTTAGTATACTTATGTATACATATATTCACAAACTCACTATTCAGACCATCTGGTGGCTCGTGGCTGCAAGCATTAGTAGCCTACCCTGCACGCTATTTATATGCCATCTAAGTAGTAGAGCGCAGTGGCGCTGCAAAGAGCCCAAAAAACCGCTAAAGCCACGCCGTCTGGTTCTGATAAGGGCGAAAACACCATGACCGCGCCAAACAACTAATGGCCTAATAGCGCAAAGAACCCGCGGTTGAGATCGACCTAATACCAGTTGGTGAATTTTTAGACCTAGAATTTAAACCGGAATTGATTGGGCCGCGTACAAGATGTTAATCGATATTTAAAAGGTAATTGCCATGTTCGCATTTCTCAAGAAAGACCCGATTAAAAAATTAAACAAGCTCTATTTACAAAAATTAGAAGAGGCAATGTACGCTCAGCGCAATGGCGATATACGATCTTACTCCACCATTACTAGCGAAGCAGAAGATATTAGAATTAAAATGGACTCCCTGCGTGAATCAATTGCAAGCCAGTAAACACATTTAATTACCGGTATTATCAAATAATTTACAATGACAGCTGTTTAATGACTCAGGCACTCAAGTGCTAATGGTGAATTAGTCAGAAAAGTGCGAACTCATTGCCGATGCCGCGTCCAAAACTAGCTGGCCCCATCCCTTATTAACTGAGTTATTGAAAATCGCAAATCAAACCTAGACAGCCGACACAAACCAGCAAAGAAATACGCTGTGAAATATTTGGCAGTGATGGTTTTACAAAACCTGCCGTAAACGCTGCACTTATATCTGGACTTCTAATGAGTATCGGAATTATCAGAACTCGGAAGATTACTGTAAGTCGCAACGCCGCCAGTATAAACCATGCCTTGAACACCATATGGCTCATAGCTTAACGCTAGCTAGATAGATAACGCCAACCGTCTATGCCACACTAATAAAGCCAAGACGGAAAACGTACTCGTTGCTGCTATGAACACGCCACCAACCACCGCGGTGCCAGAAAAAGCTTCAATAAATATCGTCTTTTACACAGCGTTAAGGTAAGTCTCTTTCCTTATCTCGTCTCATTAAAAACCGCTGGCAGATGCCAGGCTAGCGTCCTTGGCTGCATCTTCAAAAAACTCTGCGTGGGGAACACTGCGCCTAATAAGGAGACCATCTTAAAAATAAATGCATCAAAAATGATTCTCAACAGCCAATTAAAGTCTTGTATTTTTGGGAAACCAAGGAAAAAATCTGTTTGTTGTTTCTTGATAATTTTTATATTCAGCGCGTTTTCGCACTGAATAGTATTCCGCGGGAATGGCACCGGTAAGATAGTTGAGCGTGATATACAACATCACCGACGCACCAAGCGCGCCGACACCCAATACGATCCAAATAGCCAGTATTTCAAAATTTTGCAATGCCAACCACGAGGGAATTGACGCTATCGCCAAGCCGGTCCACACCAGCCATTCAGAAAAGTAGTTGGGGTGACGGCTGTAGCGCCACAGGCCAATATCGCAGACCCCACGCTTGTTTTTCGAGATAAACAGCATCTTCTGCGCATCCGCTATCGACTCCAAGATATAGGCTAGGAGCCAAATGCCGACGCCCGCAATTTCCCACACTGAAAATAAACCGCTACCGTTAACGGCCAGCATAAAACCAGGCAAGGCCAAAACCGACATATTCGCAAAGCCCTGGGACATAATTTCGGCCAGAGAATGAAATTTAACCCGCGCCCCGTCAGACTCTTCCAAGATCATGCGACGATAGACGTAGCGAGGAAATTCAGTTTTAAAAATAACACCCGTGGCTCTAGCCATAGTCAATGCACCTAGGCCCATACGCAATCCAATGAGTAGATAAATACCACCAACCACAGACTTGCGGATGACATCACCATCGCCCATCAACAGAATCAGAACACCAATAAGTGCGACACCAAATGGCCAGGCAATATCAACGTATGACATACGGCCCGTTATCAGAAATGGAATACCGGCAACCAAAATGAAGAGCATCATCTGCACGACGCCGTTCATCAATATCATGGAAGCCAAAGTTTCATTCGCAGCAAACATCGCCACCGACCAAATAGCCAAGAACACCACACTTAACGCACTACCGAAATTCATCCGCTGCTCCTAGCTTCATTATTTTTGATGCCTAGGATACTAATAGGGAAATAAGACCAAGGCAAGATCAAGGAGTAGATCAAAGGGCCGGAGTAATTGATTTTTCGCTCAGCTAAATGTGGTCGCCAAACGTTGTGTCAGTGCCTGCAAGCCTCGGCCTTTATTACTGATTTTCCAAGCGAGAAAATTTTCAAGAACTGATTCAACAGGCAAA